>DASVLC010000279.1:0-11204 GCA_036385045.1 Thermoanaerobaculia bacterium
TGGGTGAGCAGTTCTCTGAACGCAAAGCCTCGATACTCGTCGTCGAGCGAGAGCCGCTTCTCCGCGGCGGCCTGCAGGATCAGGGTCGTAGTCACTAGCGGCTTCGTCAGAGACGCACAGTCATAGATCGTCTCCTGCGAGGCCGGGATCCGCAGCGGCACCGAAACCGCGTTGCCGAGCGCGCCGGCATATTCGATCGCCTCGTACGACCCGACCGCGTAGCTTGCTCCCGCAAACGAGCCGACATCGATTTCACGCCGCAGGAATGAGTCGATGGTCACGGAGGGGATTGTGGCACGAAGGGAGGGATGACGGGCAAAACCGTGCCTGTCATCCCGAGCCGCCGGAGCCCCGGGGGTGGGTGCGCGGGCGGGAGGGGCGGAGGACGGAGAGGGATCCCTTGCCGACGGCGATGAATCGCGCATCGCCGGGCGTACCATCATCCCGTGAAGCAGCATGAGTACTTCGTCTACATGATGGCCAACCGGAACAGCCGCGTGTTGTACGTCGGTGTCACGAACTCGCTGCACATCCGCGTGTGGCAGCACAAGAACGGCGCCACGCCCGGCTTCACGAAACAGTACAACTGCGACTGCCTCGTCTACCTGGAGTTGTTCGAAGACGTGCGTGAGGCAATAGCAAGGGAGAAGCAGATCAAGAGCTGGCGGCGTTCGAAAAAGGATGCCCTCGTTACGAGCATGAACCCGGAGTGGAAGGACTTGGCGGCCGAGTGGTATGTCGAACGACTTGGCGAATGATGCCCGGCGCCCTTACCTCCTGGGTCGCCGATTCAGGGATCCCTCGCCACCCACCCGCCGCCCGCTCGGGATGACAGGCTTGTTTTTCGGGTAGTCCTTCGAAGCCACGAGTACGGCGCTGCAAGGCCGAGCCTAACCGTGCCTGTCATCCCGAGCCGCCGCAGCCCCGGGGGTGGGCGTGTGGGGGGGAGGGGCGGAGGACGGAGAGGGATCCCTTGCCGACGACCCACTAACGACGCATCGCCACGCATGCCCGGCGCCAGTTCCTCCTGGGTCGTCGACTCAGGGATCCCTCGCCACCCTCCCGCCGCCCGCTCGGGATGACAGGGCTTGCTTTCGGCGTACCGGCAGAAGCCCGCCCGCCCTTCCCTCCCCGCCCTCAACCCCTCAACCCTCGGCCCTCGGCCCTCCTCCCTCCTCCTCCCCCCACTGCACAGGAACCGCTGCGCATCCCCTCTGTCAATGGCGAATTTCCCTTTGACTGGAACGGTTTACGGGGGGCGAATTCAGGTGCAGCAGTCCCGATGGAATGCTGTTACGATCCGCGCAAATCGCACCACCCTCAGGAAGCACAATCACTCGACATGTTTCGTCTCGAACAACTGGATATTCACGGCTTCAAGTCGTTTTACGATCCCGCCAAACTCACCTTCCCCGCGGCGATGACCGCGGTCGTCGGGCCCAACGGCTGCGGCAAGTCGAACATCTGCGACGCCCTCATCTGGGTCCTGGGTGAGAACCGCGCCTCGCACATCCGCGGCGAGACGATGGACGACGTCATCTTCCAGGGCTCGGCCCGCCGCCGGCCACTCTCGATGGGTGAAGTAACGCTGACGCTCGGCACGCTCAATGGCGACAGCGACCATCCGATGGCCGATGACGGAAAGATCACGATCAATCGTCGCGTGTTCCGCGATGGTCAATCCGAGTTCCGGCTCAACGGCAAGCGCGTCCGGATGAAGGACATCTCCGACATCCTGATGGACACCGGCCTCGGGATCCGCAACTACTCGGTGATGGAGCAGGGAAAGATCGATCTGATCCTTTCCAACAAGCCGCAGGATCGTCGCAAGCTGATCGAAGAAGCGGCCGGCATCACGAAGTACAAAACGAAGCGCCGCGCCGCGGAGCTGAAACTCGAGGAGACGCAGCAGAACCTGCTGCGGATCGACGACACGCTCTCCGAGGTGACGCGGAACCTCAACTCCCTCAAGCGCCAGGCCTCAAAGGCGCGGCGGCACAAAGAGCTGGCCGACCAGCTGTCGACGGCGAAGCGCTCGCTCTACAAGTGGCGGATCGTTGCCGCTCAGCTCGAAGAAGAGACCGCCAACGCTTCGTTCGTCGATGCGCAGACACGCGAGAGCGAGATCTCGGCGCAACTCGGCAGCGACGAAGCGGAGCTCGCCGAGACGAGAACCATCCACACCGACCGCGCGCATCGCGCGTCGAAGGTGCGAGAGGAGATCGCGGGCCTGTCGGGCGAAGTCGAGCGTCTCCGCTCGTTCCTCCAGCAGTCGGAGACCAACCTCGGCGATCTCGTGCATCGAATCGAGAACGCCAGCGGCCAGATCGCGACACTGCAGCAGGAAGGCGCCGAGCAACAGACGGCGCTGGACGAGAAGACACAGCAATTCGAGGCCGCTCGCGCGGAGCGCAACCGTCTCCGTGAGATCGGCGATCAGATCGAGCGCGAACGGCAGGAGAAGGGGGACGCGGTCCGCGGACATGAGCGCGCCCTTTCCGATTCACGCGAGTCGCTCATGCGCACCATCGCCCGGATCTCCGAGGCGCGCAACCAGGTTCACCAGATCGAGATCGCAGTCGAGAAGTGCGAGTTCTATCTGACGAAGCTGACCGAGAGCGCACGCAAGGCGGCCGAAAGCCGTGATGGAGCTCTCACCCAGATGTACGAATGGGAGCAGGCGGTACGAGACGCGGAACAGGGGCTGCTCACCGCGCAGCAGACCGCGCGCGACGCCCTCGCTCGACGCGACGAGCTCGCGACCGGACGTGAGTCGGCACGCGAGTCGCTCGCTTCGGCGCGCGACACGATCTCGCAGACGACCTACAAGGTCGACTCGCTGCGGACACTGCTCCTCTCGCTGGAAGCGCAGGATGAGAACGTACGTCGCGCAATCATGGAGCTGATTCCAAACGCCACTGCCGCTGCCGAGGCGGTGTCGGCGGCAGAAGGTTTCGAAGCAGCGCTCGATACGCTCCTGCGAGACGTCTCGAAGGCGATCGTCGTCGAAACCGGCGAGACGGCCGCTGAGGCGATTCGACGGCTTCGCGAACGCGGTGCGGGACGGGGCACGTTCATCACGCTCGACTACCGGGCCGCCTCGGATGACTCGCAGATCGCTCCTGGTGCGACACGACGCGGCAACGCCGCCCATTCGGTGCTGGGCGAAGGACCGGTGGCCGATGCCGTCAGGCTCGCGATCCCCGAGGCCTACATCGTCGGCTCGCTCGGCGAGGCTCTGGAGCGCGCGAAGGAGCGTCCGAGCGCGACGTTCGTCACCCTCGACGGCGATATCGTTCGCGGCCCTCTCGTCTTCGGTGGGAAGACTGAAGGAGCGACACCCGGCGTCTTCTCGATCAAGCGCGAGATCGCCGATCTCGAAGCGCTCCTCGGCAGCGAGGAGACTCGCGCCAGCAGGATTGCCATCGAGCTGCAGAGCCTCGAAGACGAACATCGCACGGCCGACGACGCACGCATCATCGCTGAAGAGCGGGCACGCACCGCGGAGCAGGATCTTCGGGAGCGGCGCGGGCAGCGCGATCGCGCCAGTGCCGAGCTGCAGCGTTTCGAGAAGGACCTCGCGGTCGCCTCCGAAGAACAGACGCTTTACGCTGACGAAAAAGAGCAGCTGATCTCGCGTAAGAACGGCGCGATCGGTGAGATGGAACAGCTGCAGTCGCGCGAGCAGGAACTGCACGAGCAGATCCGGACGCACGAAGAGCAGCTCGCTGAGTCGCGCGTGGCCTTCGAGCAGATTACAGAGGTCGCGGCGAAGGCTCGGGTCGATGTCGAATCGGCCTCCGGCAATGTGAACGCCATGCAGCGCGAGCACGAGAATCTCTCCCGGATCGTCATCTCGCTCGCGTCGCGCGTCACCCAGCTCCAGCAGGAGATCGAAGCACTGGTCAGCAGGCAGCAGGAAACGGCGGCCGGGGTGGAAACGGCTCGCGGCGAGCTCGATCGATCGATCGAACGACTGCATGAGCTTTCCGAAGTACGCATCGGCCTCGAAGCCGAAGTTGCTGACCTCGACGTCCGCGTGCAGGAGCTCGAGTCGCGCGCCGTCGCCTCACGCGAGACGTGGAACGCGGCGAAGGACTCGCTCTTCGAGTCCGAGCGACGCGTCGATCGCGCACGCTCAGGCCTCGACCTTCTGCGCGAGCAGATCTCGCTCGATCTGCACGCCGGGATCGACGCTCTGGCGGAAGTCGAGCCGCCCGAGACCGAAGATGCTCGAGGAGAGCTCGAAGCGGAAGTTACGAAGCTGAGCGACCAGATCGAAAAGATCGGTCCTGTCAACGTGCTGGCGATCGAGGAGCACCAGGAGCTCGAGCAGCGCGAATCGTTTCTCCGGACGCAACGCGACGACCTGGTGCAGTCGATCGAGTCGCTGCGGCAGACGATCCGGAAGATCAACCTGACGTCGCGTGAGCTGTTCCGCGAGGCGTTTGCTCACGTCAATGAGTCATTCGGCCAGCTCTTCGCCTCGCTCTTCGGCGGTGGCGCCGCGCGGATGCAGCTGCTGGACGAAGAGGATGTCCTCGAAAGCGGTATCGAACTCGTCGCACAACCACCGGGAAAGAAGAATCAGTCGATCGCTCTGCTCTCTGGTGGCGAACGGGCACTGACGGCGATCGCGCTGCTCTTCGCGATCTTCCGCTACAAGCCCTCGCCGTTCTGCATCCTCGACGAGGTCGACGCTCCTCTCGACGAGATCAACACCGAACGCTTCGTTCGTCTCGTTCGCGACATGTCGCGCGACACGCAGTTCATCATCATCACTCACTCGCGCCGCACCATGGAGGCGGCCGATGTGCTTTACGGAGTGACGATGGAAGAAGCGGGATGCTCGCGGCTCGTGTCCGTCAATTTCACCGAGTTCGAGTAAAGGAGTTCCTCCGGAGTTCCTCGGGGTTCCTCGGAGTTCCTCGGAGTTCCTCGGGGGTTCCTCGGAGTTCCTCGGGGTTCCTTATGCGCAACAAAGTGGCCTGTCATCCCGAGCGGGTGGCGGGCGGGTGGCGAGGGATCCCTGAGTCGACGACCCGGCAGGCACGGCCGCCCGGCATGCTTTGGGTCACCGGCGATGCGCGGCGGTGGGTCGTCGGCAAGGGATCCCTCTCCGTCCCTTCGTCGCGTTGCTCCTCAGGGCAGGCTCTCCGCCCCTCACACCCACACGCCCACACACGGGGCTCCGGCGGCTCGGGATGACAGGCGGATGACAGGCGTTCCGTTGCCGCACCGAGGAACTCCGAGGAACTCCGAGGAACTCCAACGAACCCTCAAGTCTCCCGAATCTCCGAGTCGGCAAGGTCCTTTCGGGCACCCACGAGCTCGACGCATACCCATGCGGTGACGAGTCCGATGGCGGCCGAGGCGGTGACGTCGGAGGCCCAGTGACGGAACGAGATGATTCTCGCCGTGCCTGCTGCGATCGCAAGGACTAACGCAACGATGCGGAGCGTGACACTTTTCGAGCCGAATATGAGGACTCCTGCGAGAGCGAAGGCGCCTACGGTATGCCCGCTGGGAAAGGACGTCGCCGTGCCGGGGGCGTAATGCGACGGGCCGAGCCAGAGTTCCGGTCGCGCACGACCCACCAGGTGCTTGATGATCTGCACAAGGATCCCGGCGGCGAGCCCGCTCATCGCCATTCCGATGGCGTACGCCACCCATCTGCGTTCGAGATAGGCGATCCCGGCGACGAGAAAAAAGACGACGATCATCACCGGGTTCATCCCGCCGCTGAGGCGGTTGATGAGACGGTTCACGTCTTCGACCGGCTTCACGCGCGCCATCTCGGCCGATGCAAGGATGACGCTGTCGAACGCCAGCCAGACGATCGCGGTCACGACGGCCCCAAAAGCAAGTCCGAGCAGCGCGCCTCGCGCGAGGCGGGGCGCGAACCGCAGTTCACGAAGGATCCGACGTGGAGTTTCGAGCGTCGCCCGCTGATCAGCGGTCTGGCAGATCATCAGCAACAGCAGGCCCGCGATGAACCAGAAGACGACGTCCCATGACGGCGCCTCACGCCCGAGGAACGACAACTCGTCGATCGCGAGATCGGCGTGCAGCCAGAGCCGGTTCGCGGAGACGATCGGCGACGGCCAGAAGACCGACAGAATCAGAAGGGAAATGAACGCGGCCGCAGCATAACGACGCTTCCGTTCGAGAGAGAGCCCGCCGGCGTCAATCCTCTTCTCAGCGGCGATGGACATCGAACCACTTTCCGATCATCTGCAGTTCATCGACGCGGCGATAGCCCTGCAGCACGTCTTCGATCTTCGACGCATCGCGGCGACGGGTCACGATCAGCTCGGGCTGCTCTGCCCGGAGCTCGTCCGGGCTCATGTGACGTGCATCCGCGAGCGCATCCGGCATGCCGCGCACCCAGAGGTGAGGCACGACGAAAAGGCCGATCCGTTCGGGCGGTACGTTCTGCCGCTCGAGAGCACGGACCAGAGGGCGAGTCGACGCGAGCTCGTTCGCCATCGGCACGAGAGCAACCGAAACCCAGGAGAGCGCTGCAACCAGAACGAAACCGGTAGCGAGCGTCGATGTCGTCAGCCGCCCACGCAGCGTCGTGACGACAGCAGCCAGCGCAGCCGTGAGAAGAATCCAGAAGAGCAGACGGACGTCGAGTCTCGTCACCAGTTCGGCATCCTCCCCCTTGATGTGATGCGGCTGCACGAAGAGGCCTGCGACGCCGACCAGAATGAAGAGCGTGAGCATCGTGAGATTCGCGCGCCGGCCCCAGATGGTCAGATGGTCTTCAGTGGTGACGAATCGTGCAATCAGATAGCCGACCGCAGGCAGCAGCGTGATCATGTAGACGTCAAGCTTCGACGAGAGGAGCGTGTAGGGAATGAGCACGGCGAGCAGCCAGCTGACCGCGAACTCAGCCTCTTCATCCCGGCGTTTGAATGCCGCCACGATCGCGGCGATCGTAAGGAAGAACCACGGCATCAGCGTGAGCGGCGCCCGGACGAGATAGAACCAGGGCGGTGATTTGTGAACCCACGCGCCGACCGCACGGCCGACGGTCTGCTTGTAGAAGATCTCCCGCCAGAATGCCTCCCCTCCGATGAGCACCGCCGGAACGAGCCAGAGAAGAGGAATGAACAGGAGGACGCCGATCGCCAGAGCGTAGTTGCCGGGCGGCAGACGCCTGCGCCGGATCCCCTCGATGGCGATCAGCGCAATGAAGATCACCGGCGCCATCGGTCCCTTCACCAGAAACGCGACGCCGGCGGCTGCGGCAGCGGCGACGAGCGTCTTCTCGCCGTTGAACCATCTCTGAATCAGCCAGGCAGAGAGAGCCAGGAGTCCAGCGAATGCGACGTCCATCCTTGCGGTCTGCGCCGAGGCCCATATCAGGAGCGAGGTGCCGCAGATGAAGGCGGCCCATGGGCCTCCGATTCGAGCCATCATCCATAGCAGCGCGACGAATGCCGCAAGCGACGGCAGGACGAACGGCCAGATCGAATAGACGCCGAACAGCCGTGTCAGCAGATCGATCGCCCAGAAGTGCAGCGGCGGCTTGTGCGTGAATGGTGTTCCATGCAATGTCGGCAGAAAGAACGATCCGGCCCGCATCTCCCGCACTACCTGGCTGTACTTCGTCTCGTCGCCTACGTACAGCTCGCGATGAAGCGGAGAGAGAAAGACTGTCAGGATGACGATCGCAACGGCGACCTGAGCGGCACGACGCATTGAGCGGGCATTGTAGAGGGTCGCCACGCCGGGCAGAAGCTGGTGACCGCCGTCACTGCGCGCAGCTCACCTTCCCGTCGTGATGGTTATAACTAGCTGACTCTGCTTTACTTACCGTCGCGTCGAATAGCCCTTCCCGCTGGCAGGCGGAGTGCTAGAATCTTTCTGCGGATAGGCATTTCGAAGGAGGAGAATCGATGTCGAATCGTACCGCTGACATTCAAAGTATGCTCGCCGATCAGGATCCTGAGTTCCGTCAGTGGAGTGAAGAGCACCGACGATGTGAGAGCCGCCTCACTGAACTGACCTCGAAGAACGAGATTTCCACGGATGAAGAGATCGAAGAGAAAACGTTGAAGAAGCGGAAACTCCACCTCAAGGACCAGATGGCCCAGCGCATCCGATCCTACGAGTCGTCTCACGCCGTCGCTTGATTCGCAGCCCGTTCAACCACCATCCGCACCAGGGGTTCCCGTCAACGGGAACCCTTTTCTTTTTCTGACTCTCGCCGCGACGTCCTGGGCGCATGAGAGGCCCGTCCCCATTTCCTTCAGGACTCTGCCAGATGTCACGCACCCTCAACCAAAGGGGGGTTCCCAACGGAACTCGCTTTGCATACCATCGGCGGCTGAGGGCAAGCGTCACAATGCAATTCCGGATTGCTCCCCTGGGATGGGGTTTCAACGCGACCGAGATCTCGCCGCCACGACCTGCGGAGATTTCAGGGTGAAGCGTCTCAAGCCGGTGCGCCCGAATTTCCGCCGCGGCGTCTACGTCATCCCCACCTCGCTGACGATCCTCAATCTCTTCTTCGGCTTCCGCGCGATCATCTATGCGACGCGGGGCCTCGAAGCGATGAGCATCGGACGACCAGAGCTCGCGGCCACCTTCTTCCAGACTGCATGCCTCTCGCTGTTGTTCGCAGCGGTATTCGACACCTTCGACGGACTCGCGGCGCGGCAGCTCGGCGCGACGAGCGAGTTCGGGAAGGAGTACGACTCTCTGGCCGACGTCGTCACCTTCGGTGCAGCCCCCGCGGTTCTCGTCTATGCGTGGGGACTCCACGGGTTCGAGCGACTCGGCGGCGGCATCGCGTTTCTCTTTCTCGCCGCAGTCTCGCTCCGACTCGCAAGGTTCAACGTCCAGACCGGAAAGACCGACTATCGCTACTTCGTCGGACTTCCGAGCCCGGCCGGAGCGCTCACGATCGCGGCAATGATCTTCTATGCTCCGTTACCGGTCGACGATCCTCGCTTCGCCGTCGTCGTGATGCTCCTGACGATCGGGACCGCCTTTGCGATGGTTTCGCCGATCCGCTATCGAAGCCAGAAGGGCCTCTCGCTCCAGAAGGAGCGGTCGCTGATGTACTTCGTAGTCCTCGCACTGATCATCGGAGTCGCCTTCAAGTGGCCCCGCGAGCTGGGGTTCATCGGCGCGATCGGTTATCTCTTTTCCGGCCCGCTGGTGAAGCTCTGGTCGATTGCGTTCCCTGGAGCGGGCAGCGGCACGGCTGCGATTGCCGAGTCTCCGGTCGCTGAGGGAGAGGGCGACGCGGCGGTGTGAACGGCGGGCGTGATACAACCCACCCGGCATGCGTACACCAAAGTCACCGTCAGGCTATCGAATCGGCATCATCAATCCACTGACGCTCGTCGGCACCGAAATCCGATCGATCATGAGAGAGCGCGGCTTCCCCTACGGAAAGCTCGAACTGCTCGACTCGAGCGGCCAGGCAACCGGAGCTCTGACCGAGATGGCCGGCGAGCCGATGGTCGTAGCGTCGGTTTCTCAGGAGGGTCTCGATGACCTCGATCTCGTCTTCTTCTGCGGCCCACCCGCGACGAACAAAGACTGGATCGAACGCCATACGGAAGACGGATTCATTGCGATCGATGTCTCGCAGCCGAGTCTCGCCGAAGATGGAACTCTCGTCGTCGCGGACCTGAATATCGACGCCGCTGATGGCAGCTCAGTCCTCATATCTCCTCATCCGATCGCCATCCCGATGGCGCTGATCCTTCACCAGATCGGGACACTGAGCGCGGTCGAAACCTGCGTCGCGACCGTGATTCAGCCGGCCTCGGAGTTCGAGCAGGCCGGCGTCGAGGAGCTCGCGCGCCAGACAGTGAGCGTTCTGAATGTCGATTCGGTCCCGAAAGAGGTCTTCGACCGCCAGGTCGCGTTCAACCTTTATCCGGCAGCCAGCGGGAACGAGCCGTTCATCGTCTCGCAGATTCAGGCGTTGACCACGACGGATCTCGCACTCTCTCTTTTCGTGACGCAGGGGACGATCTTCCACAGCCACACCTTCTCCATGTTCGTGAAAACCAGGAAGCCGCTCGATCAGGAGGCGATCGTCGAAGCGCTGGCAGCCAACGCTGCTTTCGCCTTCGCAGAAGGTGATCAGCAGTTCGGTACGATCGACGCAGCGGGACGGGACGAGGTGCTGATCGCGGAGGTCCGCCCGGACCCTGTGATCCGGAACGGTGTCTGGGTGTGGGCGGTCTGCGATAATCTCCGCCGCGCCTCGGCGCTAAACGCCGTGCTCGCAGCCGAGCGGGCGCTGTCGGTCACCCCTTCATGAGCAAATCCAACGATTACCGGCCGATCCGATGAATACAGCAGTCCGGAGACGATGATGCAGGACTATTACGAACCGAAAGTCGGCGATATGGCGTCTGACTTCAGCCTTCCCTCAACCCGTGGAAAGCTGACATCGCTGAAAGAGTTCCGCGGCAGTGACGTCATCCTTTATTTCTATCCGAAGGACGACACTCCCGGCTGCACGGCTGAAGCGTGCTCGTTCCGTGACCACGAAGCCGACCTGACGAAAGAGCATGCGGTCGTTCTCGGCGTTTCCACCGATCCGCTCGAGAGTCACGAGAAATTTCAGTCGAAACACAACCTGAACTTCCCGCTGCTCTCCGATCAGACCGCCGACGTTGCGAAGATGTACGGAGTCTGGAAGGAGAAGAACCTCTACGGCAGGCGGACCTGGGGAGTGGCGCGCAGAACCTTCTGGATCGGCCCGGACGGAAGGATCCGGAAGATCTACAAGAAGGTCGATACCGCCCGCCACGCCGAGGATATCCTCGAGGACCTGCGCGCGGCGCACAAGAAGTAGGAACGGGACGCGCTCAGGCCATCTCTGTCAGGCTTGCGTATCGCTCGATCGTGGGTCGTCGGCAAGGGATCCCTCTCGTCCTCCGCCCCTCACACCCACACAGCCACTCCCGGGGCTCCGGCGGCTCGGGATGACAGGCGGATACAGGCGGATGTCACCCCAATGGCCTTAACTTTAGGCCTATCGCCCTGCACTTGCATCTTGCTCGTGAGTTGCCGATGGCGCAGCCCCTCACCCGGCCTTCGGCCACCCTCTCCCCGCTAAAATCGCGGGGAGAGGGGCGACAAATCTCGTGTCTGGCCGAGGCGTGATGTCGCGCAAAAGATCGGGGATGACAGGCCTTGAAGTGACGCGCCTGTGGTGGGATAGC
>DASVLC010000280.1:0-2330 GCA_036385045.1 Thermoanaerobaculia bacterium
GTCGACTTCAAGACCGGCGACGTCCTTGTCCGCAAGGGTGAGGTTGCCGATCGCGATGTCGTCAATCGCCTCTCCCGTCGCGAGCTGCTCGCTCTGCCGGTCGAGGAAGAAGCGCGCGAGACGGTCCGTATGTTCGTCGAGCGTGCCGAGAACCGTATCCGCGTTCTCGAGCAGAAGGCCGAAGAGCGGCGCGAAGACCTGCAGAAGGGTGACGAGCTTCCCCCGGGAGTCATCAAGATGATCAAGGTCTACGTCGCGATGAAGCGCAAGCTCAGCGTCGGCGACAAGATGGCGGGACGCCACGGAAACAAGGGCGTCATCTCCCGCATCCTCCCCGAGGAAGACATGCCGTACATGCCGGATGGCACGCCGGTCGAGATCGTTCTCAATCCGCTCGGCGTTCCGTCACGAATGAACGTCGGTCAGATCCTCGAGACGCATCTCGGATGGGCGGCCCGTTCGCTCGGTCTCCACTTCTCGACGCCCGTCTTCGACGGTGCGACGGAAGCCGAGATCAAGCTCCAGCTGAAGGCAGCGAGTCTGCCGGACGATGGCAAGACGACGCTCTTCGACGGAATGACCGGTGAGGCCTTCGAGCAGAAGGTCTGCGTCGGCTTCATCTACATGCTCAAGCTTTCCCACCTGGTCGACGACAAGATTCACGCGCGTTCGATCGGGCCGTACTCATTGATCACTCAGCAGCCGCTCGGCGGCAAGGCGCAGTTCGGCGGCCAGCGTTTCGGAGAGATGGAAGTCTGGGCTCTCGAAGCGTACGGCGCCGCCTACACGCTGCAGGAGCTGCTGACCGTGAAGTCCGACGATGTCGAAGGGCGGTCGAAGATCTACGAGGCGATCGTCAAGGGTGAGGTTCCGGATGATCCCGGTCTGCCCGAGTCGTTCAACGTGCTCGTCCGCGAGCTGCAGTCGCTCTGCCTCGATGTGGAGCTTCTGAAGGAATAGCCGATGGGACGCAAAGTCACGACGCTGAGCAGAATGCCGAACTCCACATGCCGTGCCTGTCACGGCATGGGGTCGATCCGGCTGACGGTGCACTTTCACACAGGCGATGCCGAGTGGGAAGCGCCGTGCTGGGAGTGCTTCGGCAGCAACGTGAAGTTGACGTTCCCTCACCCGGTGCAGACGGACAACTGACGACAACCGATCAACCGCCCTATTGGGAGGACGCAAATTGGAAAGTTTTAACGCACTGTTTCAACCAACCCGCCAGCAGGCGATCAACGATTTCAATGCGATCAAGATCTCGCTCGCGTCCCCGGAGAAGATCCGGTCGTGGTCGTACGGCGAAGTAACCAAGCCGGAGACGATCAACTACCGCACCTTCAAGCCGGAGCGCGACGGGCTTTTCTGCGCGAAGATTTTCGGCCCGATCACTGACTGGGAATGTCTCTGCGGCAAGTACAAGCGGATGAAGCACCGCGGTGTCATCTGCGACAAATGCGGTGTCGAGGTGACGAAGTCGAAGGTCCGCCGCGAGCGGATGGGCCATATCGAGCTCGCCTCCCCCGTTTCGCACGTCTGGTTCTTCAAGGGCCTGCCGTCGCGTATCGGACATCTGCTCGACATCACCCTCCGCGATCTCGAGCGGATTCTTTACTTCGAGTCGTACGTCGTCATCGACACGGGTGATCTCGAAGGCGTCATCAGCGAGAAAGAGCTCCTCACGGAGGAGCGCTACCGCGAGCTGCGGGGCCAGTATGGCGACGTCTTCGTCGCCAAGATGGGCGCCGAGGCGATCAAAGAGCTGCTGCGGCGTGTGAACGTCGAAGAGCTCAGCGACGAGCTCCGCCTGATCATGCGTACCGAGACGTCGCAGATCAAGAAGCTGAAAGCGGCGAAGCGCCTCAAGGTCGTCGACGCGTTCCGCAAGTCGGGACATCGCCCGGACTGGATGATCCTCGACGTGATTCCGGTCATCCCGCCGGAGCTCCGCCCTCTCGTGCCTCTCGATGGCGGCCGCTTTGCGACGTCCGATCTCAACGATCTCTATCGTCGCGTCATCAACCGCAACAACCGTCTCAAGAAGCTGCTCGAGCTTCGCGCGCCGGACGTCATCGTCCGCAACGAGAAGCGGATGCTTCAGGAGGCGGTCGACGCACTGTTCGACAACGGCCGCCGCGGCCGCGTGCTCAAGGGCTCGAACAACCGGCCGCTGAAGTCGCTGTCCGACACGCTGAAGGGCAAGCAGGGCCGCTTCCGCCAGAACCTGCTCGGCAAGCGCGTCGACTACTCCGGCCGTTCGGTGATCGTCGTCGGCCCGGAGCTGCGCATCAACCAGTGCGGCCTGCCGAAGAAGATGGCCCTCGAGCTGT
>DASVLC010000281.1:0-8432 GCA_036385045.1 Thermoanaerobaculia bacterium
ATGAAAATCGCCGTTATCGGAGCGGGAGGCGTCGGAGGTTATTTCGGCGGGAAACTGGCCCATGCCGGAGTCGACACGACATTCATCGTACGAGGAGCGACGCTGCAGGCGCTGCGGAGCAAGGGACTGAGGGTCGAGAGCGTCGAAGGCGACTTCTCGATTGCGAACGTGCAGGCAACCGACGATCCTGCGTCGATCGGGCAGGTCGACGCGATTCTCCTCGCCGTCAAAGCCTGGCAGGTCGCCGAGGTCGCGGCGACGCTACGCCCGATGATCGGTCCTGACACCGCGGTCGTCCCGCTCGAGAACGGAGTCGAAGCTCCGGAGATCCTCTCGCCAATCCTGGGCCGCGAGCACGTGCTCGGCGGTCTCTGTGCGATCGTCAGCTTCATCGTCGTTCCGGGACACATCAGGCATGCAGCGTTCGAGCCTTTCGTAATGTTCGGAGAGCTCGATAACCATCGAAGCGATCGAACGACAAGGCTGCGCGAGGCGTTCCTCCAAGCGGGTGTGAAGGCTGACGTTCCCGAAGACATCCATCACTCGATGTGGAGCAAATTTCTCTTCATCACGCCGATGAGCGGCATCGGTGCGATCACGCGTGTGCCGGTCGATGTGTGGCGCGCCGTGCCCGAGCTCGAGCTGCTCGCCACGCAGATGCTGAACGAGATCATCGCGGTTGCGGCCGCACGTGGCATTGCGCTCGGCGACGATGCGGTGGCGCGTACGTGGCAACGTTACCTGGCGATGGCTCCCGGATCGACCGCATCGCTTCAGCGCGATCTGATGGAGGGACGCCCTTCGGAGCTTGACGCACAACTCGGAGCGGTGGTCCGGCTCGGCCGGGAACGCGCCATTCCTGTGCCGGTCACGGAATCCCTCTACTACTGCCTCCTGCCGCAGGAGCGAATCGCACGTCAGGCGAAGTGATCCTCCACCGAGATCGATTCCGCCGCTGCGTCGCTGCTGGGATACCATTCGCGCCGTGACACAGGAGCCATCGGTAGAGCCCCACCCGTCGATCCTCGAGGCGAAACGCGTCCTCGAAGTCGAGGCAGCAGCAATCCTCGGCCTCGTGCAGCATCTCGATGACGCATTCGTCCATGCCGTCGAACTGATGGCAACTTCCGCGGGGCGTGTGGTGACCATGGGCCTCGGCAAATCGGGCATCATCTGCAAGAAGATCAGCGCCACGCTTGCGTCCACAGGAACTCCCTCCTTTTTCATGCACCCGACTGAAGCCATTCATGGTGACCTGGGGATGCTCGTGCGGGGGGATGTCGTGCTCGCGATCTCCAATTCGGGCGAGACCGAAGAGCTCGTGCGGCTGCTGCCGAGTCTCAAGCGCCTCGGAGCAGAGATCGTCGCGATCACCGGTCATCCGGCGTCGACACTGGCTCGCGGAGCCGACCATCACCTGTCGGCCGCGATCTCGAAGGAAGCCTGTCCCCTCGGACTTGCTCCCACGGCCTCGACAACAGCGACTCTCGCGCTTGGAGATGCGCTCGCGATGGCCGTTCTGGTTCGCCGAGGTTTCCGCGCAGAAGACTTCGGCTTCCTCCATCCGGGCGGAAAGCTGGGCAAGCGGTTCCTTCGCGTACGCGATCTGATGCATCACGGCGATGCGGTCCCTTCAGTTCCGGAATCTGCACCGATGAACGATGTCATCTATGAGATGTCGAGGAAGGGCTTCGGCATCACCGCGGTCGTCGACGACGAGGGGCGAATGAGGGGCGTCATTTCCGACGGCGATCTGCGGAGGATGCTCCAGAAGGACGAGCTGATCCTTCGTAAGAGCGCCGCTGACTCGATGAAGGGCGACCCGATCACCATCGATGCACCTGAGCTCGCCTCGGTTGCCCTCCGGATCATGGAGGAGAGGAAGATCACCTCGCTCTTCATTACCGATGACATCGGGCGTGTCGAAGGTATTATTCACATTCACGATCTCTGGGGACTCGAGTTGTTCTAGGGGGGGCGGCTTCGCCAGGACGGCAGCTGCAGAAGAGGAGCAATGGACGAACGAGTCGTTCTTCGATACCGCGACGGGCGCACCGAACGAGTGATTCTCGAACCGATCGATCCGTCGCGCGAAGTATTGACGGCCACGCGGGAGGGCGGTGCAACGGTCGAGGTCCCGTTCTCGGACCTGAAGGCGGTGTTCTACCCGCAACTGGCGGACGGACCTCTCGAGCCGGCGGCCGGAATGCAGATCGCGGTCGAGTTCAACGACGGTGAGATCATCCGCGGAACGGCCCATTACAACCCGGAACGCAACGGCTTTTTCCTCTATCCCGAAGACCGCGGCCGCAACGATCGCATCTTCATCGTCAATTCCGCCATCGTCTCGATCGAAGTCGTCAAGCTCTAACGACGCCCCCCAGTCTTCCGCAACGTTTTCGGATCAGTTGGCAACGGCCCGGGCGATCTGGAGCAAATCCCCCCTCCCTCCTGTTAATCAGAGAACCGGGCTGCTGCCCGGCGCGGCAGTTGCTCTCTCGAAGGGTTGGGGCGCTGCTGACCAGAGCTTCCAGGAGGCCATGACTTGCGAACTCTCGCACCGACATTGATTCTGACTCTCGCGCTCGCCACGGGCGTGCAGGCAGCTCCAACGGCTCTCGACCGGGCTGCGGCAGCTGTCAACGGGATGGAGGCGAACTTCACCCACCGATTTACCGCCAAAGGGTTCAAGAACGCCCAGGTCGAAACCGGATCGGTCCTTTTCGGTAGCCTCCCATCCATGCGCTGGAGCTACGCAAAGCCGGAGCAGAAAGTCTTCGTTTTCGACGGCACGAACTCCTGGTTCTACGTTCCCGCCGATCGCCAGGTGACCGTCAGCCGGATCAACGAGGCCCGCAAACGTGAGCTCCCCTTCCTGCTTCTCGGAGATCCAGCCGCGCGCGACAAGCACTTCATCGTGAAGCAGCAGACGCGAAATGGCGCGATCGTCACTACCCTGCAGCCGAGGGACAAGAACGCCACGATCCGCACCGTGACAGTCACCATTGCACCGTCGACGAACCTGATTCAGCGAATCGACTACACCGACCGCGACGGAAACCAGACATCCTTCGAGCTCTCGGGATATCATCGCCGTCCCGCAGCCGCGGGCTCGTTCACGTTCACTCCGCCTTCCGGTGTTCAGGTAATCCGGGCCGACTGATCCCTGCCCGTGATCGGATCGGCGAACCGCACCGGCTGTGGCTGAAGAACGCAATCGACAACCACGACGCCGAGAGGACTCATGGCACAGGAATCATCATTCGACATCGTCTCGAAGACGGACATGCAGGAAGTCACCAACGCAATCCAGCAGGCTCAGAAGGAGCTTGCCCAGCGGTTCGACTTCAAAGGCAGCAGCAGCTCGATCGAGCTCTCAGGCGAGGAGATCGTCCTGATCAGCGACGATGAGGGGAAGCTGGTCAGCGTAAAGGACATCCTCGAGTCGAAGCTCGTCAAACGGAAGGTCGCCCTCAAGGCGCTCGACTACGGCAAGCTCGAAGCGGCTTCGATGGGGACCGTTCGCCAGAAGGTGAAGATCGTCCAGGGAATCGAAAGTGAGAAGGCGAAGGCGATCGTCAAGAAGATCAAGGATGCCAAGCTGAAGGTCCAGGCTTCGATCCAGTCCGATCAGGTCCGCGTCGCCGGCAAGAATAAAGACGATCTCCAGCGGGCAATCGCTCTGATCCGCGAAGGCGATTTCGGCATCCCACTCCAGTTCACGAACTACCGCGGTTGAGCGTGGAAGACGCATCGACTATCCTTCGACCCGTGACAGTGCCTCGTACTCTCAACGGGCAGACAGCCTACGCGGAGCGCCTTCTCGATCTCATCGCTCCGAAGCTCGAGCTCGTGGAAGCAGAGCTTCGGCGCAACTTCGAGTCGAACATCACCACCATTCGCGACGTCGGCGAGCACATTCTCGCCGGTGGAGGAAAGCGTCTCCGCCCTGCCCTGCTGCTGCTCGTCGCCCGCATGGTCAGGTACGAGGGGCATCGCGATGTCGTCTACGGCGCTGTCGTTGAATTCATCCACAACGCGACGCTCGTTCACGACGACATCATCGACGAGGCCGACGTCCGCCGCGGCCGTACGTCGATCAACTACGGCTGGGGAAACAACCTCACCGTTCTCGTCGGTGACTACATCTTCATGCACTCGATGCGGATGGCTCTCGCCGAAGGTAATCTCGAGGTCCTCCGGCTCCTCTCGGATGCAACCATCCGGATGATCGAGGGAGAGATCCTCGGGACTGAGCAGAACGGACGCGCCGACCTCTCCGCCGAGGATTACTTCGAGATCGTCCGCCGGAAGACCGCGGCCCTGTTTGGCGCCACCTGCCGCATTCCGGCATCTCTCGTCGATCTCCCGGAGCCACAGGCCGCTGCCCTGACCACCTACGGCCAGAACCTCGGAATCTGCTTCCAACTCATCGACGATCTGCTCGACTTCACCTCTAGCACAGAGGTCCTCGGCAAGCCGGCCCTCTCGGATCTGAAAGAGGGAAAGCTCACCCTTCCTCTCATTCTGGCGGCACCACGCGCAACCGCACGTGAACGGGAGATCGTCGCACGCGTCGCCTCCCGGAAATCGTTCGACGGCATCGAGCCGGGAGAGATCCTCGAGATCGTCAACCGCTACGACACTCTCGTCGAAGTGCGTGAGATCGCAAAGGATTACGCCGGTCGTGCCCGTCTCGCCCTCGAGCCGTTCCCTCCCTCGCCTGCCCGCGAAGCCCTCGACGCCGCCCTCGACTTCGTCCTCGATCGCGAGAAGTAGGCGATTGCGCAGTTCGCACCGCGGCCTGCTGTGCTTCCCGAAATCACCCCACCGAGTTTCTTTCGCGGCTTCATTTCGTCTCAAGAACTGACGATGGGTATGCGGCTTTAATCCTTTAGCCGTTGCGCGCGAAGGCGCGCAGGACAATCTAGCCCCCGGCTCGGCCGGGGAAAACTTGGAGCTGTCAGGTGCGGCCGCGTAGGCGGCCGCCACAACGCGTGCACCCTCTTGTGGTGACCGCCTCCGCGGTCACGAGTCCCCGGGCAACCACTTTCCCCCGGCCAAGCCGGGGGCTAGATTGTGAAGTGCGCCTTCGCGCACGACGAATCGTTTCCTTCGCTCCGGATTCACTCATGCGGATGAGGTCGTTCTCGCTCGAATGCCCTGGATCGCCGACTTCCCCATCGACAAATAGTTCCAGTTGACTTACGCCTTGTTACCGCCTTACGTTATCGGGTGTGGCTCGATCTCTCGCGACTCAATTTCAGCTCTTGGAGGTAACCCCCCAGCCTCGCCCTGCTCCTGCCGAGCCGCCCCGCCCCTCACTCGTTCCACGCCTGCCGGAGCCGGCGCTCAGCGAAGAGCTCCGGCGTCTGCGTACGCTGCTTCCTGCGCACCTTGCCTCAAGTGTCACCAGCGGCACCGAACTGGTCCGGGCTCTCGAGAAAGGACGGCGTGACGGATTCATCCCGACCACACTGGAGGGAGTCGATACGCTGCTGGCGGGAGGTCTTCCCCGCGGTTCACTGGTCGAGTTGGTGTCGCGTCGAGCCTCCGGCCGCTTTTCCATCGTCCTTTCAGCACTCTCCGCGGCGAGCAGTCTCGGTGAAGCCGTCGCGCTGATCGATCTTGGCGATCACTTCGATCCGCAACTTGCCGAGGCAAATGGAGTCGATCTCCGGCGCCTGCTGTGGGTCCGTCCCCGGAACGCAAAGCAGGCGGTGATGAGCGCCGAGATGCTCGCGGCAACCGGATTTCAGCTGGTGGTCGTGGAGATGGGACTTCACCCCGTGCGCGGACGCCGCGCTCCCGACGCCGCCTGGGTACGTCTGGCGCGGACAGCCGAATCGCATGGAACGTCGATGCTCGTTTCGTCCCCTTACCCACTCACCGGGACGGCCAGTGAGGCGGTCGTCAAAGGATGCGGTACGCGTGCGCAGTGGCTCGGAGGCGGCAGATCGCCGAGATTGCTAGCCGGTCTCACGATGGAGCTCGCGCTGGAAAAGCACCGGCATCAGAAGGCAGGCCGGCATGCATCCGTCATCGTGACCGCATCCGACGCGCAGAGCCTCTTCCGCAAGCAGAATCCCCGGGCGGCCGGATGACCCGCATCGCCTGCATTTACGTTCCGCTGTTCCCGCTCGCTGCCCGGCTGCGCAGTGAGCCGGACCTGCTCCAGGAAGCGCTGGCGATCGTCGATGGGAACGGCAGTGGCGCGCATGTGGTTGCCGCAACCCGACGCGCCAGGACGAAAGGAATTCATCCAGGTATGTCGCTCGCCCAGGCGCGCGCGATCGTGCCGAAGCTCATCGCACGCGGCCGCGACCCCGAATGCGAGCGGACCGCCCAGGAGGCGCTGTTCGAGGTCGCCGAAACCTTCTCGCCGCGCATCGAAGATGCCGGAGACGGCGTGGTGTACGTCGATGTGACCGGGATGAGAAGGCATTTTGAAAAGCCGGCGGAGGTCGCGAACGACGACGAAACCTCGATTGCGACTCTGACTTGCGCCGAGCGTGCACTCGGATCTGCGGTGATCGATGCCGCAGCGAAGATCGGGCTGCCGGTGCGCACAGGAATCGCTGCGAGCAAGCTTGCGGCACGCGTCGCCGCGGAACTGCCGAAGTCTCCGGTCGTCGTGGAAGCCGGAAAGGAATCGGAGTTCCTCGCCCCCTTGCCGCTGGCGCGTCTGACGCCGCAACTCGATGCCTCGGCCACGCTGACACGCTGGGGCATCGCGTCGATCGGTGAGCTCGCGAAACTTCCGGAGAGCGAGGTGGCCAGCCGTCTCGGGGAGATCGGTCGAGAACTTCATCATGCGGCTCGTGGCATAGACCCGCGTCCTCTGATCCCGCGGACCATTCCTCCTGACTTTCGAGAAGGGATGGACCTCGAGTGGCCGCTCGTCGCTCTCGAACCGTTCCTCTTCATCGCAAACGCCGCCCTCGACCGGCTGGCGAAACGGATGGAGATCCAGGGATTCGCCTGCAGACGTCTGGAGCTGACTCTCAATCTCGAGCCGGACGGGTTTCACGCACGCGGCATCGATCTTCCCGCACCGACCCGCGACGTGAAGACGATGCTGACGCTGCTCCGGCTCGATCTGGAGAAAAACCCGCCGGGAGCGCCGGTCGTCGGCTTCACGCTCGTCGCACACCCCGATCGGCCGCGACGTGCCCAGCTCTCGTTATTCGGCCCCGCGGCACTCTCGCCGGAGAAGCTCGCCACGACGATCGCGCGATTGATCTCGATGCTTGGTGATGGCCGCGTAGGAATGGCGGTGGCGGTCGATGGACATCTCCCCGAGCGATACGACATCAGCGACTACGCTCCCCCGCCGCCACCCGACAGACGTCCCGAGGTGCGGAAGAGCCGAGGGTTGCTGGCGGTGCGCGTGTTCCGTCCGCCGGTCAGCGTCGAGGTCATGACGCGTGAGGCGAACGGTGAGCTGCAGATCGAGTCGGTTCGGGGAGAAGGCGATCTGTCGGGAAACGTCCGCGTCTCCTCCGGCCCATGGCGCATCGAATCGGGATGGTGGAGTGATGCACCCGCCGCGCGCGAGTACTGGGACATAGAGCTGGAACGAGGAGGAATTTACCGTCTTTATCAGGCCGTCGACCCGGCAGAGTGGTTCGTCGATGCGCGCTACGACTGAGGCATCGCGCTCATTCCGCGTACGATTCGAGATACCCGCATCGCGTACAGCGATAGGTGGCTACATTCAGCTGACGCTTCTTACTCGTCTTGACGCTGCGCAGGAGTCCCTTCTCCGGTGCCCCCTCGACCCACTTCGAGACCAGCACGGCGCCGTGGGTGATGTCCTTGATGAAGCCCTCTTCCATTCGCGCACGGCACTTCGGACACTCTGCTGGCACCATCGTTCCTCCTTCACTTTCGGTCGCGTTTCGTCTCACGCGGCAGGCGCCCGGCATCTGCGAGCGCCTGCCGGAGAAGAAACTCGATCTGGGCATTCACGCTGCGGAGCTCATCGTCCGCCCAGCGTTGCAGCGCCTCGTGCATTCGAGGATCGAGACGCAGCAGGAATGGTTTGCGGTCAGCCATCGGCTCAGTGGTACAGCGACCCCGTATTGACGACCGGTTGCGTGTGGCGATCGCTGCAGAGGACGACGAGGAGGTTGCTCACCATCGCGGCACGGCGTTCGTCGTCGAGCTCGACTACCTGCCTCGCGGACAGCATGTCGAGCGCGGTCTCGACCATACCGACCGCGCCTTCGACGATCCGCTGTCTTGCCGCCACCACGGCACTCGCCTGCTGGCGCTGCAGCATCGCGGCCGCGATTTCCGAGGAGTACGCCAGGTGGCTGATCCTCGCCTCGAGCACTTCGACTCCTGCCTCGGCGAGTCTGTCCTGAATCTCCACCTTGAGCCGTTCCGAGACTTCGGCCGTGTGACCGACGAGACACTTCTCGTCGTCC
>DASVLC010000282.1:0-1504 GCA_036385045.1 Thermoanaerobaculia bacterium
CCCGAGGTCGTCCCCTCCGCCCCCTCTTCGATCCGGCTCACGGAGTCGTTTCTCCCACCGCTGGGCATCGTCCGGCAGCTTTCGCTCTTCGATTGACCTCTGTCCCGGTATCCCCGCAACCCATCCAACCAAGCACGCTCACCAGAAAGGAGTCCGCTCATGCAGTTGCTAACAGCCGAGGTGTCGGAAGCGCTCGCGCGCTTCCCCCTCGGATCCCAGGAATCTCTCCGCGACCAGGCGCGGGTCGTCGTGAAGTTCTTCTTCCCGGCCGGTCGCTACACGTTTCTCGTTACCGAAGCCGAGCGGCAGGAGGATGGCGACTACCTTCTCTTCGGCTACTGCCTGTCGCCCTTCGGCGCTGACTGCGACGAGTGGGGCTACGCGATGCTCTCGGAGCTCGCGGCCCTCAAGGTCCGCGGTCTCACCATCGAACGCGATCTCTGCGTCTCGCCGGACGCGCATACCGTGCGCGAACTACTGGACCGAGCGGCGGCGTGAGGGAGGATCACGATGGATCTCGTCCTCAAGCTCCGCGAAGTCCGCCGCCGCGCAGGTCTCACGCAAGCCGAGGCTGCGGCCAAGGCTGGCATCGGCGTCAAGTCGATCAGCTCGTTTGAGAGCGGCGTACGGATCGACTCATTGAAACTCTCGCAGTTGCAACGGCTCCTCACCGCGTACGGCATCACCCTCGCTGAGTTCTTCTCCCCCGCGCTCGATCACGCCATCGCCCCGTGGGACACATCTCCCGCGGCCGCCGCGGTCGACGAGGTCACCCGGCACCTCGGATCGCTCCCTCCCGCGCAGCAGATCGCCATCGCCGAGAGGTTCCTCGCGATGCTCGACGCCATCGAGGCTGTCCTGCCGCCGCACACCGTGCGGCGCGCAGACGGTCTCCGAACCTTCATCCAGTAGATCGCCACGAATCCCGTGGCAGAAAGGACGGACCCAAATGGACGCTCCCGGGCGGACGTACATCCGCCTCACATCGTCGAACCGTATCCAGATCGACCGGCTTCGCCGCCACCACGCCTGGACGCGCGACCGCCTCGTCAACCAGATCGTCGCGGAGTACCTCGACCGCATCTACGAGGAGCTCCGCGCTTCACACCGGAAACGGAGTGCGGCATGAATGACGACACCGACGAATCCCCTCTCAATCGCCTCTACCGCGCCGGCCCCGCCGCACTTTCGGACTCCGAACTGGTCTCGCTCCTCACTGGCAACCTCACGACCGCCCGCGATCTCGTGCGCGACGGCTTACCCGCCTTCGCTCGCTCTGACTGGAGCACCCGCCGCGGAGTTCCGAAGCGCGCGGCGGCGCGGCTGACGGCATCCCTCGAGCTCGGCCGGCGCGTCGCCGCAGCGCCCGATATTGACCGCCAACCGATCACGGATGCATCGTCGCTCGCGGCGCAGCTCATGGCCCGCTACTCCCACCACCCTCAGGAGCGCCTCGGAGCGCTCTACCTCGATGCCCCGCACCGCCTCATCCGCGAGCGCGAGG
>DASVLC010000283.1:0-4807 GCA_036385045.1 Thermoanaerobaculia bacterium
GCCGATCGACAGCAATCGCTGAGGCGTCCTGAACGACTCTCCACCCGCGGTCACTTCGACGGTGTTCTCCGAAGCCGCGGCCGATGAGCCGTTTGTGCCGGAATGGCGGTGCATCACGATGCCGAGGGGAAATGTGTCGGCCGCGAACCAGCGCCGTCGGCGGGGATCATCGCTCCAGTCGTCGATGGCAACGATCCGGGTCTTCCTTCCTGCCTCGCGCCGCAAACGCCCGGCGTAAGCGGCGTTTGCGATCTTTGCGGGCATCAGCAGTGCGACGACGCCGCCCGGTGCCGCGAGTCCGATGGCGCGTTCAAAGAACGCCATCGACAGATCAGGCTGATGAAACGCCGTTCCGTCTCCGTTCGCACGAAAGAGAGCATAACGATCGGACAGCATCCGCTTCGCCGCTGGATCGATCCGGCTGTTCCGGACCCAGGGCGGATTTCCTGCGACGACATCGAATCCGCCACGCGCCATGACGTGAGCGAAGTGGACATCGTAGGAGAAGAAATCGAGCGTCCCCTCCTCGACGCGCTCCAACATTCGACGTGCCTCGCTCACCCGCTGATGGAGCATGCGGCAGAGCGAGGCGTCGGGTGGCACCGGCTGACCGAACAGATCACGCTGCGGCGTGCAGGCAATCTCGAGCTCCCGCTCCGTGATCGCGACACTCCGGCTGAGGAGGTCAGCCGCGAGCCGCTGGTCGTTGCCGCGGATGATTCGATAGAGAGCGGGCCGATGTCCGTGGGGAGATGCGCAGTAGCGCTCGATCAGATCGCGCTGTGCGCGGAGAGCATGCATCCACTCGTGATAGAGGTCGGCACGCGCGTCACCAAGGAAATCGGTGGGCGAGAGCAGCGAGTTGCCCTGAAGGATGTTCCGATCGAGGTTCGGGAGCGGCTCCACGGTCTCTGCCGTCGCATCACTTGCCGAAACGATCGCCAGCCAGAGTCGCAGCTCGCAGAGACGCACCGCCTCCGGCTTGAGGTCGACTCCGTACAGACAGCGAGAGACGATCCGGCGTCTGAGGTCGGACGGAACGACAGCGCCGGCCTTCTCGGCAAGTTCGCGCCAGATCCGCTCGATGCAGCCGAGGGCCGAGAGCAGGAACGCACCCGAGCCGCAGGCGGGATCGAGGATCGCGATTCCCTCGAGTCGCGCGAGGAGGCGAGCCGCATCCACCGAATCGAGATCCGCTCCCCTCGCCGCGCCGAGCCACTCACGGATCGATCGCTCCGTCAGAAGGTCGACAATCTCGCGCGGCGTGTAGAAGCTTCCGCTCGCAAGACGTTCGTCTCCCGCCATCAGTGACTCGAACACTTTCCCGAGCATCTCCGGATCGACCTCTGTGCCGGGCGCGTCCCGCTCCTCGATCCGGAAGTCGAATCTCTCGAACACGTCTTCGATCACTCGCTGCATCAGCACGTTCGGGAGCTTGATCACTGCATGTTTCTGTTCGAAGGACGAAGGTTCGAACAGACCGCCGTTCAGGTACGGGATACGTCCGAGCTTCCGCGCGGCTGCCGTCCTCTCCTCCACGGGCATGTTCAGACAACCGAAGAAGAGAGGCGACAGCACGGTGGAGTAGAACTCCCTTCCCTGCCGCACTTCGCGCTCAAGCCGGTCCGTCAGAAAACGCCGCTCCCCATTCAGCCATCCCTTCTCCTGCACGAAGGAGAGGAACAGAAGCCGGGAGAGAATCAGAAGCGCCTGCCCCTCCACCGTACGTCGATCTTCCGAGGCGAATGACTTGGCCAGTGCCGCCGTCACCTCCTCGAACGCAGTCCGGTAGCGGAGGAAGAACTGACGAGTGACGCTTTCACGATCGAGGGCGCGGTCGAAGATTGCCGGAAGCGCGGACTCGTTTCCGCAGGCGAGCAGATTCAGCCGGTCGACGGCATGGAGCGAAGGCTGATCGAGTGCGACATCGAGGCAGCGGATCGATGCGCTGGCTGACAGATCGTAGAGAGCCAGCCGGCCTTCGGATACATGAATGACTGATGTTTTGACAGTTACGTTATATCGTCGATAACTCTCCATGAAAATACGCACGCACTCCGCGTCCGCCGGTCCGCTCAGGATGAACAGGTCGAAGTTGCGAAGCCGCGCTGCCAACCGGAGCCGCGTCTCGCCATTCCACGGAATCTCGACTCCGCCCCGTCTCCACTCCTCGGCATCGACGTCGATCGGCTCTACCGGATAGCCGAGGGAACGCAGCAGGTCGAGCGCACCAGACTCTCCGGTGTATTCTCTGAGGCGAGAGGGCGTCAGCATCGTTGCCCCTCCCTCGCATGTCGATCCGGTGGGCTTATCTGAAACGCGTACTCGCAGGGGCGATCTTCGGCCTCTACATGGCGCACCTTCTTTATTTTCTGAATCCTCAGATCGAGATCACGCTCGGCCGGCTCGCACTGGTGACAACGGTTTACGGATTCACGTGCGGAGTGATTTTCGGTTCGCTGCTGTGGGGGCTCCGTGCGCTTCGTGTGCGGACGATCGGCAAACCGGACGCATTTCAGACTCACGGATTCGGATTCGTCGTGCTCGCCGCCTTCGCCTCTTCCTTCATCTACTGGCTGCACCTGGTGGTCGTACGCATCTACCTGCCAATCGGTGCCGTCCGAATCCTCTCGAAAGCGACGACGGTGATCACTGCCACGGCATTCGTCCTGCTGGCTCTCTGGGTGCTGGAGCGCAACGCGGACCGCCGCACGTCGCGCAACATCTTCGTCGCCGGCGTGATCCTCATCTTCATTTCGGCGATCTTCCTCTATCAGCGGCGGGAGAGTTACCGGACCGAGACGCGAGACGTCGTAGTTGCGAGCATCGGCGAGGTAGCCGGACATCGCCCGGTCGTTTTGGTCGCGATCCGCAACCTCCCGCATGACTGGATCGTGACGATGAGGGGAGAGGGACTCCTCCCTTTCTTCGACGCCGAGAGCGAGTCTTCCTACTTCACACGGCTCGAGCCCTTTCCATCCACCCACTGGTTGTCGCTGTGGGCGTCGCTCGCCACCGGAAAGCTGCCTTACCGTCACGGCATGACGGGGCGGTCGTCGTACCACACGCCCCTGAATCGAGACCAGCCTTTCCTCCTGCTGCCCTACGGCGTGGGATTCCGCACCTGGGGGCTGATTCCGCCGGTCGAACGGATTGCATCGCGGCTTCCGACCGGCAGCTCTCTGCCTGTCTGGTCGCTGTTCGACCGACTGCAGCTCTCGACCAGCGTCATCGTCTGGCCGTCGGTCGAGACTCCCGCACTCGGTAGCGTCGACCTCGGCGATCTTCCTGGCCGGTTTCTTACCGATGATCCCGCGCAGCCGGAGATCCTCACGGCTCTTTCCCGCGATGTTGCTGCACTTCGCAGGATCGATGGCCGCGCGGACATTACCGTGGTCGGGATCGAGGGATTCTCTGCCGCCCAGCGGGCGCTGCACGTCTACCTCAACGAACTGGCACCGCGGGAATCGCGCAAGGGCGACGGCGTGCGGGCCTACATGCAGCAGCTCGATCGCGCGCTCGCCGCAGTTCGCGCCGAGTTGCCGGACCACATGATCGTCATCTGCTCCCCCTCGGCGATCGTCCCTCCGGAGCTTCCCTCCACCGCCTGGGCCCTTGCGCAGAACAGATTTGGCCGCGATCCGGGAGCGGACGACGGGTTCCTGCTGGTCATCGGGCCAGGGACGGCACACCGCGAGAATCCAGAGCCGGCATTCGTAGTCGACGTAGTTCCAACGATCCTGTTTGGAGCAGGACTGCCGATAGGCCGTGACATGGACGGTCGGATCATGACCGAGGCCTTCACCGAGGAGACGCTGCGCCGAAGTACGCTGTCCGCGATTCAGACGTACGAGGCGGAGACACTCCTCGTTCGAAGAAGCGCACCGTGATTGATGCTGAAGGTGCAGCGAATGACCGGACTCGACTCGACGCACGGACTCCTCCTTTCTTCGTCTGTTGCAGGTGGCGACGAGTCCGACACGACTCGTCGAAAAGGGGCCGCCGCGTCCTCGCGGCAGCCCCAGGTGGGATAGGGGGCGGGCGGCGCCTACGACGCCGGGGTGGTGGGCTTCTTTGCGCGGGGGCTGCGGACCTTGCTGGCCAGCGTCGTCTTCCCCTCGACCGTGAGGTAACTGGAGAGGCGTTCGAAGCTCTTCGCTCCGATGCCCTTCACCTGCATCAGCTCACTGGTCTTTCGGAAGGGACCGTTCTTGGTGCGGTACTCGATGATTCGCTGGGCGGCCTTCTCCCCCACTCCGGGGAGCAGGGCGAGCTGAGAGACGTCGGCGTTGTTGATGTTGACGACTCCCGAGGATTTGGTGGCACCGGGTGCGGCGTCGGCGGCCATGGCGACCGACGAAGCCATCGTGAGAATGAGCGCGATCGTAAGGATGTAGAGGGACTTCCGCATTGGGTCTGGCTCCTTTCTTTCTGTTTGGTTGCGTTGTGGTTGATGGTTGACTCGTTACTCGTTTCGTTCCTGGCTGTTCCACACTGAACGTCTCTGGTACTTCCCTTTCGCGTCGTTGCTCTGCTCGGCACCACCTCCTTTCGCGGGAGGCATAGTTCAAGCGGACCGCCACGCTGGCAAACGATCTAACTCATTGATATGAAGGGCGTTAACGTGCGCGAGAGAAATCTGACACGTCAAAATCTTTTGCCGGAACCGGATCGGAGAAACTCCGTTTGCACGAGTCGAGGGGGTCGCGCGGCCTCGCGCGATCCCCGCCGGCCTCCAGGCCGGCGGTGGGCTTTGCAGGTGCAGACGACCCAGGGGAGAACCGAGACGCCCATCAATGAATCGTCG
>DASVLC010000284.1:0-3592 GCA_036385045.1 Thermoanaerobaculia bacterium
GATGTCCTGAACGATCAGGAATCCGACCGCGATACGCCCGTGCAGAGAGTCGATCTCGCGTTTGTCGGACAGCAGCTTGACGATGATGATCGTGCTCGAAAACGTCAGCGCGATTGCAACGTAGAGAGCGGTCAGCGGCGCCATGCCCAGCAGCGCGGCGATCGAGTAGCCGATCACGGACGTGAATACCACCTGGCCGATCCCGGTCGCCAGCGCGACCGGCCCCATCGTTCGGATGATCTGCAGGTCGAGCTTCAGCCCGACGACGAACAGCAGAACGGAGATGCCGAAGCTGGCGAGCAACTCGAGGGAGCCGAGCTGAGAGATCAGGCCGAAGCCGGCCGGACCGGCCGCGATTCCGACCGCGATGAACGAAATGATGAGCGGCTGCCGCAGCGCCATCCCGATCGCTCCGACAGCGACTGTCAGGAGGAGAATGCCAGCGAGCTGCGTGAAGACCGAGAGCGGGTCCATTCGCGAGCATTATGACGCGGGAGGCATAGCATGAGATCTGGGTGGGGGCGGTGCGATGAACGGCATCGCTCACGGTGCTCACAACGTCGGGGATTCCATCCTCAGCTCTGTCGCCTCTCTCCCCGCGATCTTGGCGGGGAGAGGGTGGCCCTCAGCGAAAAGGTGCGGGCGCGGGGGGCGAGACGCCCCTGCGGACGAGGACGTTCGCGATACGGCAGGCGGGGACGCCTGCGCTACGGACCCCCCGTGCGAAGGCTTTCGGTGCAACGGCGCCACGCCCTAACCACCGCCCATCACCCCCGCCAGTACCTCGAACGACTTCAGCTCGTGTCCCAGAAAATTGCGGCGGACGATGCCTCCGATGCCGCGCGCCTCCAGGATGGCTTCGGTCGCGAAGTTCTCGGCAACGAAGCGGGCGACGGACAGCCGCCCGAGGGCCTCGAGGACATCGATCGCATCATTACTGATGATCGACGACTCACGACCCGCGCAATTGCTGCAGACGAACCCTTCGAGACGGTCGTGAAACCGGAGCGGCCGGCTGAGCGGACCTCCGCACTCCATGCAATCGCGCAGCGACGGAAAGATGCCGGCCAGTTTCAGAGTCCACAGCTCGGCGTAGGCGACGACCGGCATCGGCGCGGCTCCTTCCAGCAGGGCCTCGGTTGTCCGGTCGAGCAGCCGGTAGATCAGTTCCGCCGGATCGTCGACCGGTGCGAAGGTGTCGATCGTCTCGGCGATATACGTCGCCGCAACGCTGCTGATCAGGTTCTGCTGTGCGGGGAAGAGCGACCGTATGAGGTCGACCGATTCGATGCGGACGACTTCGTCGGACTCGCGTACCGCGTACCCGATCGTCACCTTCGCGAGCGGTTCGAGCGCCGCACCGAACCGGCTCCGGATCGCCCGTGCACCGTAAGCCCATCCCTTTCTCTTCCCGTGATGCGGCGTCAAGAAAACGACGAGTTTGTCGCGTTCTCTCGCCGCGAGGGTATGGAGGACGATCGCCTCTGTCCGTTCGATCTTCACCGCCGGAAGGGTACACTGGCGGACCACGCCCGATGCTGACGCACCCGGCCGAAGCCCGCCGCCGCTTCCGCGAATATGCGGAAGGAGAGATCAACAACGAGAACCTCGCCAGAGGCGCTCTGCTGATCGCGCTCGAGGACTATCCGGCAATCGATGTCGATAGATATCTCGCGAGTCTCGATGACGTCGCCGAACGAGCGAATCGCCGATGTTCTCCTGGCGAGCCGCCGATCTTCAGACTCGGGCATCTCCACGCCGAACTGTTCGACGTCGACGGCTACCGAGGTGATCGCCAGAGCTACTACGATCCGAAGAATGCCTACCTCAACGAAGTGATCGACCGGAAGATGGGCGTTCCGATCACCCTCTCGATCGTCTTCCTGCACGTCGCCACCCGACTCGGACTGACCGTTGCGGGAGTCGGGCTTCCGGGACACTACATCGTGAAGGTGCAGTTCGAGCTGAATGAGCTCTTCGTCGATCCGTTCGACGGAGGTGACAGCCTCACGATGCCGGAGATCGCCGAGATCCTGCGGCAGACCTCGAACGGTTCGAAGCAACTCGCAAGCGAGCATCTGCGCGCCTGGAACGGCCGCGAGACGCTGGCGCGCGTGCTGGCGAATCTCGAGAACATGTGGACTCGCGCCGGCGAGCCGCGGCGTGCATCGGCCGCGCGCGATCGGCGGGAACTGCTGTCGCGATGAGACTTTTCGTCACGGTCTTCGAAAATTCCGTCGCGTCGACGGTGGCGGCGATTCGTGCGCTGGACGCAGACCATGACGGAGTCGAGATACGCGTCGAGCGATTCGAAACGCTCGATCTCGCAGCGTTACGGGCAGCAACGGGGAAGCCGATCATCCTCACTTCGAGAGGCAGGCCGTTGCCGTTCGAGGTCGTGGGTGCGGCGCTCGACGCCGGCTTCGAACTGGTCGATGTCGAGTACGAACCGCGGATGATCGATTCCTCCCGATTCCGCGACCGCATCGTTCTGTCGCATCACGATTACGAGGCGATGGGAGACCTCGGGACCATTGCCGCGGACATGCAGTCGCTGGGCTGCGCCCACACCAAGGTTGCCGTGACCCCCGCGAGCTTTGCCGACAACGAGCGGCTCCTGTCGCTCCTCGCTTCGCCGCGTGACGCGAGCTCGGAGCTGACGGTGATCGGCATGGGGGAGCGTGGTCTTTATTCGCGCATTCTCGCTCCGTTCAAGGGCTCTGCGCTGACGTTCGTTGCAGCGGACACTCTCGCTGCACCGGGACAGCTCACGCATGAGAGTGCGCGTGCAATCTACGGAGAACAACGCGCGCAACTCATCTGCGAGAAGGTGTTCGCCGTGATCGGCAGACCGGCGGGACACAGCCGGTCGCCGCAGATCCACAACCGTCTGTTCCGGCAGAAGGGATTGCCCGCCGGCTACACGATCGCTTCTCTCGATCGATTCGAAGAGATCGAGGCTGCGTTCCTGCGGGGGGAACCGTGCGGCCTCAGCATCACCGCTCCTTTCAAAGAAGAGGCGCTCGCATTCGCGGAACGGATCGGAGCGGAAGTCGCGACGAATGCTCGCGAAAGCGGTGCCGTCAACACGGTCGTGAACTACGGCAACCGGATGCTGGCCGACAACACCGATGTAGACGCCTTCGAAACGCTGCTGCGACGTACTGCCGGCGCCATCGCCATCGCCGGTGCCGGCGGCACAGCGCGTGCCGCGCTGCTCGCCGCGCGCAGGCTCGGCCGCTCATTCACTCTTTTCAATCGGACGGCTGGACCCCTCGGGGCGCGTTCGCTCGACGAATTGCGGGACTGGCGTGGTGAGATCGTCATCAATACCACTCCCGTCGGGGTGGAGTTGCCATCCGTCGCGGGGCTCACGGTGATCCAGGCTGCCTATGGCCATGACCATCGAGCGATCCCTTCCGGCACGCGGGTAATCTCCGGTCTGGAGTTGCTCGAAGCGCAGGCAATCCGTCAGAACGAACTGTTTACGCGCGTGTTCGAGCGCTAGTCGTCTTTTTCCTGGTGCGAAGGCGAAGTAGCCTCACTCGCCTGCCTGTGGCGTTACGGAGTACGCAGCTTGCCAGGCCCCTCG
>DASVLC010000285.1:0-12269 GCA_036385045.1 Thermoanaerobaculia bacterium
TTTGCCGAGGAGTTCGTTTCTCGCGGCCGGCTTCAGCTCGTCACGAATCGCAGTGATGCGCATGTGATTCTTCGCGGATCGATCGATTCGTTCAACCTGCATCCGATCTCCTGGGATCAGGGACGGGCAACCCGCTACCAGATCTCGATCACCGCGAAGATCGAGTTGCTGGACCACCGCAACGAAGATCGCGTCCTCTGGCAGAACGACCAGTACCGGTTCACCGAGGGGTATGAGGTGAACCTGGCGAGCGGCGACGCGTTCGATCAGGAGACGCGGGCGATACAGGAGATCGCCGTTCGGTTCGCTGAGGGTCTCGTGACGAACCTGCTGGAAGGATTCTGAAGCTCCGGCCCCGAATTCTTACCCGGGGGGAGCAGGCAGGCTGCCCTTTTCTTCAATGCGGCTTTACATGATGTTGAAGCAGATTGGACCGCTCTGCGCTACTCTAGTGACGTCCGAATCGCTCGATAGCAGTTTGTTATTTGACATTACTGCGTTTCAGGCCTAAGGTTCGCAATAAGCCATCAAAATGAGAATGACTGGGAAGGGAGGGGGAGGAGAGATGACAGTAAGATTCTTCCCCGGGACGAAGAAGCACAAGACGAGCCTCATCGCAGGCTTTCTTGACCGCTTCCGGGTAGAGCATGAGCTCGTGCGAAACGAGCAGTACAAGACGTACACGGGTCACCTCGAGGCTGATCCCGCTGTGGAAGTGGACGGACGCCTGTTCGTCGACCCCAATGAGGACGCCCTCAAGAAGATTTTGAAGGTCAACTGAAGTCGTGGCCGATGTTCCGAGCGGCTTTACGCCGTCCGGAACATCGCATCCGCTTCCTGCTTCACCGCCTGCTTGATCTTCGATTCGAACGGCATCGCAATCAGGGGGAGTTTTCCGTCGATGACGACCTCGGATTCCGTGACCTCGACGGTCCCTTCGACCTTCATACCGCGAGCCTTCCCTTTGAAATGCAACGTGTCACCGATCCACTCGTGCTCGAGTTCGTCGACCTTTGCTCCGAACTGTCCGAGCAGGTGTGAGAGGCGCAGCTCGATCTTGCTTCTTGCGGCTTGGCGAGTCGTCTTGTGATCTACGGTGACGTGCATGTGCTGTCTCCTTCAGGGCTTCGGCCGGGTGATGCCGTCCGTGCGGTGCGATTGCGTAGTGCTGATTGTGTGCCTTTGCGCGTTCGGGCTTGCACGGGGACCTGCCGCCGAGGTAGCCTCGGCCAGGGACTTCCGCTGGGTCGTACACCGCCATGCTCGCAAAAGTGTGGAGTGCAGCGACACTCGGAATTGATGCAGTACGAATCGTAGTCGAAGTAGACGCCCGGAGCGCACAGCAGCCGGGATTCACCCTTGTCGGTCTTCCGGACACCGCGGTTCGGGAGTCGTACTCGCGTGTTCGAGCCGCGCTCGCCAATTGCGGCTTCTACTTTCCCTGCCGCCACATCACCGTCAATCTCTCGCCGGCCGACGTGCGGAAGGAGGGGTCGAGCTTCGATCTTCCGATCGCGATCGGCATCCTCCACGCCTCCGAGATCCTCAATGACGAAGAGGTTGCCGGACGGGTACTCGTTGGTGAGCTTTCGCTCGACGGCGCGTTGACACCCGTGAGAGGAACTCTCTCGATTGCTTCCGCCATGTCGAGAGACCGGGCGGTCCGCGAGTTGATCGTCCCGGCCGACAACGCGAACGAGGCGGCCGCCGTCCAGAAGATGCAGGTCGTGGGAGTTCCCCACCTTCCGGCTCTCCTCAGGCACCTGAAGAACGAGACGGTGCTCTCACGCTCGATCTCGACAGGCGGAGTGCCGGAAGTGACGGCAGATGGCGCCGACTTCGCGGAGGTGAGAGGGCAGGGCCAGGCGAAACGAGCCCTCGAGGTCGCGGCTGCCGGCGGTCACAACGTGATGATGATCGGCCCTCCCGGTTCGGGGAAGACGATGCTGGCGAGGCGACTGCCGTCGATCCTTCCCAGGCTCTCGCTGGACGAGGCGATCGTCACGACGAAGATTCACTCGGTGGCGGGCGTGCTTCCCAGTGGCAGCGGACTGCTCGGCCGCCGCTCCTTCCGTGCGCCCCACCACACCATCTCGATGGCAGGACTCGTGGGTGGCGGAGCACCTCCGCGGCCGGGAGAGGTCAGCCTCGCACATCATGGAGTCCTCTTTCTCGATGAGCTCCCCGAGTTTCGCCGTGAGACTCTCGAGGTGATGCGGCAGCCGATGGAGGACGGTCACGTCACCATCGCCAGGGCGACGCGTACGGTGACGTACCCGGCGGCATTCACCCTTGCTGCCGCGCTGAACCCCTGCCCGTGTGGTTTCTTCAATGACACGCGACGGCAATGCAGTTGTACGCCGCATCAGATCGCCCGCTATCTGGCGCGGATCTCCGGGCCGCTGCTCGATCGTATCGATCTGCAGGTCGAGGTTGCGGCGTTGACGACTGACGAGATCGCGTCCGTCGAGTCGGGGGAAGCATCGTCGCTGATCAGAGATCGAGTCGAGGCCGCACGACAGATCCAGCGCGACCGATTCCGCAGGACCGGGATCCAGTGCAACGCGGAGATGAGCACGAGGCACCTGCGGCGCTGGTGTGAGCTCGACGCGCCGTCACGTCGCATGCTCGTCACCGCGATCGAGCGGCTCGGACTCTCGGCGCGTGCCCACGATCGGATACTGAAGGTCGCGCGCACCATCGCTGACCTCCTCGCGGTGGAAACGATCGACTCTGGGTTCGTGGCCGAGGCGATTCAGTATCGGGCTCTGGATCGAGCGTACTTTCGATGAGAGCCAGGGGGAGACTACTGCTCCCGCGGCTGGTTGGAACGCATGCGAAACAGGAGAAAGCCGGCGACCCCGAACAGGACGAGAGCGACGATCACTCCACCGGGTGTCGGTCGCCGGACCAGAATGAAAAGGGCGGCGGCCACACAACCGTACATCCACGACCGGAGCCGCCGGGCAAGGCGCTGCTGCAGTGCGGCATGAAGTGCGGGGATTTCGGCCAGGGGTTTCCACACCTCTGAGCCGGGATCGAATACCTCGGCCGGCTCGCGGATCGCTCCGCGGCTGGTCAGTGCGGCGATCTCCTCGAGAGAGGCGAAGCCGTACTCACGGCCGTCGATTCTCACGCGCCAGGGGCCGGGAGAATCGGTCGAATCGTAGTCCTCGTCATCGCTCCAGGCCCCGAGCCGGGACTGCCGAATCGTCTCGTACGCCTCATTGATCTCCTTTACCTTCTCTTCGGCCGTTCGCTGAAGATCGGGATCGTGGGCGAAACGGTCGGGATGCCAGACCTTGGTCAGACTCCTCCACGCCCGCTTTACTTCCGCATCGGTCGCGTGCCGGTTCAGATCGAGGGTTCGGTAACAGTCTTCGAGGCGCATGCGGGCGACATTCTGCCCGATCTCGGGCCAGGCGGCGGATTTCGCGCGTGTAGCAGGAGGAGCAGAGCCTCTCCGGGTCGCGTTCCTGCTAGGATCACGGCAAGGTCCAAGTCGTATAAGGAAGGAGTATCCATGGATTTCGAGTCACCCAAGGTGTATCAGTTCAAGCCTCCGTCCGTCTCGGGGGGGCTGATCGTGAAGATCGTGCTGGCGGTGCTGGTCATAGGCATCTTCATGAGCATGTGGTTTACGGTCGATCCCGAAGAGGTCGGGATGGTCATGCGTTTCGGAAAGTTCGCGCGGCAGGTGCCGAACGGCCTTCATATGAAGCTTCCGGTACCGATCGAAACAGTGGTCAAGGTGCCGGTAGAACGTCAGTTGAAAGAGGAGTTCGGATTCCGGACGGAACAGTTGGACGGACGGACGTCGTATTCGGAGGCCGAGTTCGCCGACGAGGCTCTGACGCTGACCGGCGACCTGAACGTCGCTACCGTCGAGTGGACGGCTCAGTATCGGGTAAGGGATCCTTACAACTACCTCTTCAAGGTCAGGAACGTGCGCAAGACGTTCCGAGACATGAACGAGACCGTCATGCGTGAGGTGATCGGCGATCGGAGTGTCGATGAAGTGCTGACGGTCGGACGGCAGGAAATCGCCGCCGAGATCGAACGGAAGCTGCAGGCACTCTGCGATCAGTACGAGAACGGCATCAAGGTCGAGCAGATCGTGCTGCAGAACGTCAATCCCCCGGATCCTGTGAAGCCATCGTTCAACTCGGTCAACCAGGCGCAGCAGGAACGCGAGAAGCTGATCAACCAGGCGCGGGCTGACTACAACCAGGTCATTCCGAGGGCGCGAGGTCAGGCGCAGCAGGCACTCGAACAGGCAGAAGGTTTTGCGACCGATCGTGTGAACCGAGCCCGTGGCGACGCCGAGCTTTTCGTTCAGGTACACGCCGCGTATCAGCGGTCGCCGGAAGTGACGAGGCGGCGTATGTACCTCGAGACGATGGGGGAGATCTATCCGAAGGTGAAACGGAAGATCATCATGGATGAGCAGTTGCGGGGCGTCCTGCCTCTTCTGCCGCTCGGAAACCTCACGGAGGTGAAGCCGTGAAGGAAATGAAACTCGCAATCGCAGGCATCGTCCTGCTCGTCCTCTTCGTAGCGCTCTCCAACGCGCTCTTCACGGTCAAGGAAACCGAGCAGGTCATCATTACGCAGTTCGGTAAGCCGGTCGGCAAGCCGATCAGCAGGCCTGGTCTGCACATCAAAATGCCTTTCATCCAGACGGTCCACGCGTTCGAGAAGCGGTTTCTCGAGTGGGACGGTGAGCCGAACCAGGTTCCGACCAAGGACAAACGGTTCATCTGGGTCGACGCTTACGCGCGCTGGCGGATCACCGATCCGTTGCTGTTTTTCCAGCGTCTGCGCGACGAACGCGGTGCGCAGTCGCGCCTCGACGACATCCTCGACGGCGAGACGCGGAACACGATTGCCAAGAATGAGCTGATCGACGTCGTGCGTTCGACCAACCGGCCGCTGTTCGTCGGTGAGGATGTTGCACAACTCGGTCAGGTCGAGCCGGCGGAGCGCGTCGAGTTCGGGCGCGACAAGCTGACTCAGGAAGTTCTCATGAATGCCAGGCGTCGTACTGGCGACCTCGGCATCGAGATCCTCGACTTCCGTTTCAAGCGGGTGAACTACGTTGACGAGGTGCGCAAGGAGGTCTACGCGCGAATGATCTCCGAGCGGACCCGTATCGCCGAACGCTATCGCTCCGAAGGAGCTGGTGAGGCGGCCCGCATCGCTGGTGAAAAAGAGCGAGAGATGCGCGTAATCGAGTCCGAAGCCTACCGGCTTGCTCAGGATATCCGCGGTAAAGCAGACGCTGAAGCGACGAACATCTACGCCGCCGCCTACAGCCGAGATCCCGAGTTCTATCGATTCATGAGATCGATGAGTACGCTCAGTGGCAGTTTCGATCCCGAGACCGTTCTCGTGCTCTCCACCGACGGAGAGTTGCTCCGCTACCTCAACGGCGTTCGCTGATTTCTCAACGCGGGCGCGCAGCTTCGGCTGCGCGCCCAATTGCCGTTCGCCGCCCCCCATCCCCCCACTTCTGCATAATTTTTTTTATGCCCATTTCTGGTGCGCTGGGAAGCTCCGGCTGAGCTCGTTTCGATCGAGGTCTCGGCTAAGTTTCGCGGCTGCTATCAGTTACAGCAATGCTGCGCTCTTTTGCCTCATCCGTATCCTGCCATTTTTGAGCGACGCTTTCAAATAACTAAGAATATCCAGCGGGTCACTCACGTTTTCCGATTGCGAAAGACGTGCGATTAATTGTTGACAAAATGCTGCCAGATTTTATGATCAGTGACCGTAAGCCTTGGCGGTCTGTGATGGGTGAGGAGTCGGCATATGGCTTTTGAGAAATGGGAGCCGCAACCAGAGTTTGAACGCTTCCCTGCTTCAGCGACCATTGTTCAGTCGCGACTCATCCGCCTGCCTTCTCCCGTCGCCAACATGCTTCGACTCCGCGGGAAGAGCAGCGCGAACCTCTACTACGACAAGAAGCGGAAGGTGATCGGCATCAAGCCGCTCGAAAAGAAGGACGAGGGATCCGCCAAGATCCGGCAGTCCGAGAAGTCGACCTCGCTGCACGTTCCGAGCTTCTTCCGGTTCTATGAAATCGATGTACCAGGGATCAAGCGCTTCCACTGCTGGTACGACGAAAAGGAGCGGATGGCGATGATCGATATCTCCAAGCCGTCCCCCCGCGGCCGCCCCTCGGGCACGTAGCCTTTTCCAGCTGACACTTCTGAATGGCGGCGAGAGCCGCCATTTTTCGTAGCGCGGGCGTCCTCGCCGTCAATAGCGAAGCGCCTCGCCGTTCGTAGCGCGGGCGTCCCCGCCCGCCGTACCGCGGACGTCCTCGTCCGCAAGCGGGCGTCTCGCCCGCCGAACTACCGATCGTCCAACGCAGCTAAGAAATCATGAACGCCCGAGCCTCGCTACAATCAGCAGGTAGCAGGAGGTCCCATGGCCATCCGCATCGTCCGACTCGGCAGTGAACGGAAACGTGGAGAAGGGATCCGCTTCGGCACCGTCCGCCGTCCGCCACGCGGCGTCCCGAAAGCGCGCCACTCGAAAGAGAACTGGTACGACACCTGGCTGCCAATGCTTTCACCGAGCGCTGAGCTGATGAAATCTGCGCGCGGTGGCACAGCGTGGAACACCTTCACCCGTCGCTTCCACGCCGAGATGAAGCGCCCCGACGCCGCGCACCTCCTCAACGCCCTCGCCGCGCTCTCTCACCAGACGAACTTCTCCGTCGGCTGCTACTGCGAAGATGAGGAGCACTGCCACCGCGGCATCCTCCGCGAACTGCTCGAGGAACGCGGAGCCGCGATCGTCGGGTGATAGAGGACCAGGTGGACCCTAGCGCGCCGCTTTCTGACGCCCCGACTGAGGATGATGACAAGAGCGTGCCTGTCATCTCGAGCCGGAGGCCGCGAGAGTTTTCCCAGGACTGCGTCCTGGGCTGAGTTCAACCGCGACTAACGGCGCTGGAGGAAGCAGCGGTTCTCTTGTAGCGCGGGCGTCCTCGCCCGCCGTACCGGGACGTCCTCGTCCGCCGACGCTACTTCGCTCATGCGACAGGCGACGAACGCGGGGCGGTGGTACGTGTCGGGCGCTCGATGGGGGGGGATCGTCCTCCGCCCCTCGCACCCGCCCGCCAGGGCTGCGGCGATTCTGGATGACAGCGAAAGGGGATTGGTTGGAGCGGCCGTGATTTGGCGAGCGTCGGTTCTTCGGAGAAGAGGCGCGCGGGGCGAGACGCCCCGCTGCGGACGGGGACGTCCGCGGTACGGCGGACGAGGGCGTCCGCGCTACAGGCGCCAGCTCAACTCTCCCAGGCGAATCAACATATGACATAAGAAGGGCGGCCCGGAGGCCGCCCTTTTTCAATCTCGAAAGCGAAGAGTTCAGCCACGTCCGCCGCGAGCGGCGCGGCTGCGAGCGGGGGATGGCGCAGGAGTCGAATCCGGCTGTGGAGTTCCACCGGTCATCGCCTCCGCTGCGGCGGGGGTGACCTGCGGCACGCCGAGGCTGAGCAACTCGCTCATCCCACTCAGATTCGGAGAGGTCGGGTCATTCCCCTGGAAAAACATCGGGAGTGACGCAACGGGGATGCGAGTCCCGTAAGCGCGATTGATCGTCCTGATGTACTCGTTCGCGAAAAGCGCATAACCGAGACTGGTCAGGTGGAATCCGTCGATGCTGATGATTCCGCCGGTGACGAAGGAGAGATCGAGCTGGATCGGTCCGAGATGGATCCCGGCGGCAGCGCGATTGAGAAATGCGTCGATGTCGACGACAGGGATATTGCGTGCCGATGCCGCGGTCGTGATGGCGGCATTGAAGTCTTTCAGCCGCTGTTCGATCGCTGCGATCTCCGCCGGCGTCAGGACTGCCGAATCAGGCAGCGGCTTACCGACGTCTGGGAGGTGCGGAAGCAGCGGTGCGAGCTGTGCCGGGATTCCGTATCCCGTCGCGAGGAGGCTGGTCGACGGCAGCAGAACGGCGCTGCCGGGAGGGAGCTGACCGAAGACACCGCCGCCGAGATCGGCAATGAACGGAATGAGGTTTCCGGCCGGATCGAGGATCGGCTGACGGGTGTTCGGATCGACGAGAACCGGGGGGACGACGTTGACGTACGGAATCAGGCGGATGTTCGTCGGAAGGGTCCCGACGATCATCCCGGCATTCGGTGCGCCGGCGATCAGCCTGTCGAGCATCTCCGCATAGTCTCGAGTGAAGTCGGCAACCGACGTCATCTGCGAAGGCATACCGCGCTGGACTCCGTTGAATCCGTCATTGCCGCCGATCCAGATCGCAATGAATGTCGGATTGAGAGCGATCGCCTGGTTGACGATGACCCCCAGGTTTCTGTGCACGATCTCGGCGTTGAAGGCTTCGACGCCATCTCCGCTGACCGGCCGGATCAGGTCTGAAACCTCGGCGCCATCGACGCTGAGGTTGTTGTAGGGGCGGGGGAGCGCGAGATTCAACGGCGTGCCGAGGCCTGGCTTCGAGTCGATGATGAGCGGGCTGAGGCTGACGAGCCGAAGGCCAGGAGGGATTCCCGGATCGCTCACGTAAGGAATCTGGAAGCAACGCGGCCCGTCCGTCGCGCAGTGGACGTCGAGGCCCACCTGACGAGCGATGATCGCCGGCCAGCTGAACTGTTGAAACTGTGCGTTCATGCCGACGGCGGTTACGCCGATACCGAAGCTGTCGCCAAGCGTAACGAACCGGGTGAAATCGGCCGACCCACGCTGGGCGGAAAGAGGGACTGCAACGACAGCAACGAGTGCGAGCGTCGTGGCAAATCTTGATAGTCGGTTCATGGTTACTTGTCTCCTAGAAGCGGTAGCCGAGGTTGACACCCAACAGCATGGCGTCGGACTTATACAAGCCGTCGAAGCCTTCCGGATTAGAGCCCCGCGTGTCGCGATCCTTGAAGTGGAGGACCATCAAAGCCCACTCGGCAGTCCAGGAACGGTATCGAAACGCTGTTCCCATCGTCACGCCGACGCGGTCGGCATCGGGAAGCAGAGGGTTAACCGATTCGACCGGCTGAGGGTTCTGATCGTAAACGGCGCCGAGGCGAACGTCCCACCTGTCCGTGGCGCGGTGGTTCATGCCGAGCCGGAAGGCTGAAGAGTCTTTCCAGTTCTGCTCGCGAACGAATCCAGCGGCCGGAGTCGTGAGGAAGTTCACCGTCAATGCCTCGAAGCGGCTCCACGTCATGTGGCTGATGTTGAACTCGATGTCAGTTCTGTCGCTGGGGCTGAAGGCGATTCCCGCGATCGCGACGGCGGGAAAGGGGAAATTCGTGGTGATGGGCTGGTTGGGAGGCAGCTGCATTCCGACGATGGCGTCGAACTGCGCGTTCCCGGTCGGGATCTGCTTGACCTCGGCGCGGCCCTCGAGATCGATATCCATCTCCGAACGGTAGGACGCGCCGATACGGAAGCGGCTCGACGGTTTGAAGAGCACGCCGAGGTTCCAGCCGATGTCGTGGCCGTATTCCGAGGCGAGACGGACATTCGCTATATCGGCGACCCGGCCGGTAAAGGGATTGAGCGCCAGGTTGTTCGCATTCAGAAAGACTCTGGCCTTCCGGTACTCGACGCCACCGCCGATCGCGAGCCGGCCGTCGTCGGTCTGCCAGGCGATCGCGGGATTGAATGATGCGGTCTTCAGATCGGCATCGCGCGAGATGTAACGCCCGGGCCAGGGATCGGCCCAGTCGGTGCGAAGTCCCCACGCAGAGAACACTCCGACGCCGACGGTGAAGTTGTCGCCGATCGGCATCGATGCATACAGGTTCGGCGGAATGAATGTGTGCGCGTTGTACTGGCCCCGGACGCCCGAGGTGACCTCGCTTTCGGGATCGCCTCGGAACTCGTTGGAGAACGTGATGAATGTTGCCCCGGCGAGGACCTTCATCTCGCGCTGCTGGGCGAGACCGGCGGGGTTGTAGAAGATGGCGCTTCCGTCATCGGCCGTCGCTACGAACGCGCCTGCCATGCCGGTGGCCTTCGCACCCTGTTCAAAGATGGAGAAGCCCGAGCCGAACGCGGAGGCGGCAGCCAGGCAAACGACAAACGTCAGAAGCGCGAGTCTGATGAATCGCAAAGGTGAACCTCCCGAGTAACTGTGTGTCCAGGGCCAATCAAGTGCTGTGTGAATAGACGGCGGATCATAGCACCGGCACAGTGGCCTGGAATGGAGGTCACACCGGTCTGTGAGCAGGCCGCGGCCCGAGGTCAGTCGCTGTGAGCAACCAGTTCGCGAAGGATCTGATTGGCGAGAGCAGCGTCAGCTTTTCCACCCGTCTCTTTCATGAGCTGCCCGACGAGGAACCCGAAGAGCTTGCTGTTACCGGCCCGGTATTGCTCGACCTGCGTCGGGTGGCGTGCGACGACTCTTTCAGCGGCTTCTCGTATGAGCGACTCGTCGCTGATCTGCGCGAGTCCAAGTCGCTCGATGGTGGCCCCTGGCTCTTCGCCGCTCTCGGCCATCGCCTCCAGTACGTCTTTCGCCGCCTTGCCTCCGATCACCTTGCTGTCGATCATCCCGAGCAGAGCTGCGAGCATGGAAGGGGTGACCGGGTAGTCATTGATGTCTACCTTCCGTTCGTTGAGGGCGCGAAGAACTTCATTTCGAACCCAGTTGGCCGCCGTGCGCGGATCAGCGCCGGCACCGATCGTCGCCTCGAAATAGTCCGCTACGGCACGCGAGGCGACGAGTACCTCCCCGTCACCCTCCGCGATTCCGTAGTCGCGCTGGTAGCGTGAGATTCTCGAATCCGGCAATTCCGGCAGGGCGGAGCGAACCTCGGAGATCCACTCTTCGCTTAGGTCGAGCGGGAAGAGATCGGGCTCGGGAAAGTAGCGATAGTCATGAGCATCCTCTTTCGAACGCATGACGCGAGTCTCGCCTGATGCGACGTCGAAGAGCCGGGTCTCCTGGTGGATCGTGCCTCCGGACTCGAGGACGGCGATCTGGCGTGAGATCTCGAAATCGATCGCACGTCCCAGGAAGCGAAAGGAGTTGAGGTTTTTCACCTCGGTGCGCGTTCCGAGGGGAGAGCCGGGGCGTCGAACGGACACGTTCGCGTCACAGCGCAGTGATCCTTCCTCCATGTTGCCGTCGCAGACGCCGGTGTACATGAGGATCTGGCGCAACCGCGTGAGATAGGACGAAGCCTGGGCCGAGGAGCGGATGTCAGGTTCGGTCACGATCTCGATCAGCGGTGCTCCTGCACGATTCAGATCGACGAGCGAGTCGCTCCCGCCATGAAGCAGCTTGCCCGCGTCTTCTTCGAGATGGATGCGATGGATTCGCACGTCGGCCACGCGTCCCGCTGTAGCGAGCGGCTGGTCGAACTGCGAGATCTGATAGCCCTTGGGAAGGTCGGGATAGAAGTAGTTCTTGCGCGCGAAGATGGAACGCGGATGGATCTCGCAGCCGACGGCCGTGGCCATCCTGAGAGCCAGCTCGATGGCGGCGCGATTCAGGACAGGCAGTGCGCCTGGGTAGCCGAGACAGACGGGGCAGACCTGCGAATTCGGAGGCGCGCCGAAGGAGATCGGGCACCCGCAGAAGATCTTCGTGCGAGTCAGAAGCCGCGCGTGGACCTCGAGACCGATGACGGCTTCCCACATCCGGCGGGATTATAGATTCCTGGGTCTGAGGACGTCGCTCGGAGTTCAACTCCAGGAAAGCCGGGCTCGGGCGCGGCTTCAAATATGTTTGGGCGGGAGCGAGGAGCGCTACAATTCGCAGATCATTTCCATGTCACGCGAACGTCTGTTCCAGCATCTGAAGGTCGGACTCATTTCGGCTGTCGCGATTCTGCTCGTCGGGGCGCTGGTTACCCGTCCTGTGGCCGAGACACAGATCGCGCTGTTTTTCGCGGTGCTGGTGCTGATCGCGACCTTTCTGCGGATCGACGCGGGAGATGGTTCCATCGGCTTCGAGGCTGCAGTCGTTTTCGGCGCCCTGGTCATTTTTCACAGTCCGTCGATTGCGCTGGTCTCGGTTGCCGTCGGAGCTGGAGCCTTTGCCCTCTATCAGGCGGCGGTGAGCCGGAGCTGGCAGGTCGAGCCGTTCTACAACGTGGCGCAGCTCGCGCTTTCGTATCTCATCGTCGGGGCGCTTTACGCGGTGGCTGTTGCCGGGGATGCACAGCCCGCCGCGAAGATGGCCGGGTTCACTCTTCTTCTCGTCGGTTATGTCGGTGTCCATCTGCTTTTCGTAGCGACTCGCCGGTATTTCGAAGAGGAAGCGATACCGATCGACTT
>DASVLC010000286.1:0-8652 GCA_036385045.1 Thermoanaerobaculia bacterium
CTTGCCGACGACCCATCAGAAGCGCGTGTCATCAAGCTAATGACACAACTCGCGGCTTTCTGTCATCCCGAGCCAAGGACGGCGGCGGCGCCGCGACTGAGGGTGAGAAACCCGGGCCCGAGCCCGCGCCCGCGCCCGGGCCCGGCTTTTCGGGATTGCGACTCGGGCACGGGCTCGGGAAACCCGCATAAACACTGGGAGTCTCTTGGAAGCGTAGCGAGGGATCTGGGTGGATGGGCGGTGCGATTCACGTGCATCTCCACCCGCCCTAAACAGATCCTCACGCTGCGTTCAGCATGACCTTCATCTCACGCCATCGCCTGATCGATCAGTGCCTTCTGGTCTGAGATGAAGCGGAAGACTTCGATCTTGCTGCTCGAGTCGAGGTGCTGGGAGACTTCGAACAGCTGCACGGAGAGCAGCGTGTTGAGCCCTTCATCGAGAACCGGTTTGCGTTTCTCGAACGGGAGCTCTGAGATGTTTGCGATCAGCATGTTCTCGTCGAAGCGGCCGTACTGATCGAAGAACACGCCGGACCAGAGCTCGTCCGTTTCAGCACTCTGCAGAGTGGTCATGAAGATGTCGCGGGCTCGTTCCTCTCCGACGTGATGCTCGAGGGAAGCATAGAGTCGGCCGAACATATCGTTGTAGGTCGAGATCACTTTCAGCAGTTCCGGAGAGTCTTCGACATCGAGGAATACCGGCCGGAACGCGCGACCTTCCGACACGATCTCGATGAGGCGCGCCGAAAGCAGCTGAAAGAGAATCCTCGCAACTTCGAACTCGGTGAGATCCGAGCGTCCAGTCAACTCGCGGACGTTGAGCCGTCCGTCAAGGTCGTTGTAGAGCGCAACCTCGTCGTCGCTCATCTCGAGCGAGTGGAAGTCGGGGATCTGCCCGGGAACCGTGGCGAAAACCACGTCGAGATCGGGAATCTTCTCCCGGATCCGCTCCGACTCGTCGAGCCGCCGGATCCCTTCCATGATCACACTCGACGTGTTGATCTGAAGGACGATCCGCTCCTGCGCGAGTTCCACGCTGGCCGAACCGTAGAAAGCGAACTCTCCTTCCTTCCAGCTGAAGAGCGAGTACATGATTTCCAGCACCTGGTTCTTGACGCCCCACCAGAGATCCTTCGGCGACAACACTCCCATCTGTACGAGCAGCTTGCCGTGGCGGAGTTGCGGAGTGACCCGCTTCCTCGACTCGTCGTATTGCGCCTGCGTGATCTTTCCATTGCGGAGCAGGAACTGCCCGAGCGAGTGTTCCGGCGAGTTGGAACTGGCGAACACAATCTCCCCCTCGTTCCAGAGGATGGTTCGCTCCAACTCGTCTTTCGTGACGGTGAGCTTGCCGCTCTCGCGGATCATCGCCAGAAAACTGAGGATGTCCGGGAGCTGGATTTTGGAAAGGTCGCCCTGAAGGACCGGCTTTTCATGCATAGGACCAGATCGGGCACAACAATGACAGGGATTTCGCGCCGCGGCAAGGGGACGGGAGGCGGTTCATCGGGTTCCTCGGAGTTCCTCGGTTCCTCGGAGTTCCTCGGTTCTGGGGGTTCCTCGGTTGCCTGTCGCCTGTCATCCCGAGCCGCCGGAGCCCCGGGGGCGGGTGTGAAGGCGGGAGGGGCGGAGGACGGAGAGGGATCCCTTGCCGACGATCCGAAAACGAACTTCACGCCGGTTCTGGCGCGCGGATAGGCACGTTCTCGCTCGGTCGTCGGTCAGGGATCTCTCGCCCCCCGCTCCCCGCTCGGGAAAGGCGCCGCGGAATTGCGGTGGAGGCTGAGGTGCGGGGGGCGAGACGCCCCGTTGCGGACGGGGACGTCCGCGGTACGGCGGACGAGGACGTCCGCGCTACCTACGGGAGTGTGAACTCCTAGTAACTCCGAGGAACCCCGAGGAACCCCGAACTCCGAGGAACTCCGAGGAACTCCTCAAGACCGCCGGCACCGCGGCACGATCTCGCGGAGAAGATCGGCCGTCCGCTCGATCTCGTCGGCGGTGGTCAGACGGCTCAGTGAAATTCGAACGGTCGAGCGGGCTTCGTCGGGAGTGAGTCCCATCGCGAGCAGAGCACCGCTCGGCTCGATCCGGCCGGACGAGCAGGCGGACCCGGTCGAGACTGCGACCCCCTCGAGATCGAGTGCGATCACGATTCCTTCACCGTCGGCGCCACGGAAAGTCACATTGCAGGTGTTTGGCAGCCGGGCGACGTTCTCTCCATTGATCTTGACGTCGAGCTCGGCACGGAGCCGCTCCTCGAGGCGGTCGCGCATAGCGCGGACTTGCTCTTCGACGAGCGGCAGGCTCGCTGCAGCACCGAAGGCTGCAGCCAGAGGAATCGGCTCGGTTCCCGCCCGGCGGCGGCGCTCCTGAGATCCGCCGACGAGCAGAGGGGTCATGGTCAGACCGCTCCTGACGAACAGCGCACCAATGCCTTTCGGAGCGTGCATCTTGTGGGCGGACAACGCCAGCGTGTCGCAGCCGAGCGCCTCGACGTCGATGGCAATCTTGCCTGCCGCCTGGACGGCATCACAGTGAAAATGGATGCCGCGATCACGGCAGACCGCGCCGATCGCCTTGACCGGTTGGATGACCCCCGTCTCGTTATGAGCCAGCATCACGGCTACGAATCGGGTGTCGTCCCGGATCGCGGCGATCACCGCATCGGCATCGACGAGTCCCTGATCCGAGGGAGGGATCCGGGTCACCTCGCATCCTCGCCGCTCGAGCGCTGCAAGTGCTTGTTCGACCGAGGGATGCTCGACCGCCGATGTGACGATGTGGCAACGAAGATCCGGCGGAACGGCCCCGGAAATGGCGGCGTTGTTAGACTCGGTACCGCCGCTGGTGAAAATGATCTCCCGAGCCGACCCGCCGATGAAGCGGGCGACGGCCTCGCGAGCCTGTTCCAGCAACTGTCGGGCTCGTTGCCCTTCGGCGTGGATTGAGGAGGCGTTACCGAACGTATCGCGCAGTGAGGTGTCGAGAACGGCGAGCACCGCCGGATGGAGCGGCGTCGTCGCATTGTTGTCGAGATAGATCCGCATCAGACGAGGATACCCATGAAGTCCATTCTGCTCGCTGCAGTTCTCATCATTGCACTCCCCGCGATTACTCTCGCACAAACCTCCGCGCCCGCGGAACCAGTCACCGAGACTGCGCAGGCGGCGATGCCCGCCGCCAAAGAGGAGACTCTTCGAAAACTCTCCCGTCGCGAACGGAACCTGCGGATAGCCCGCCTGCCCGGACGCCATCAGGATTTTCTCTCAGACGTCGAACCGATCATCCAGCCGGCTGAGATCGACACGTTCCTCATGCTCGAGAGCGAGGCGCAACGCGACGCCGCAATTGATGATTTCTGGCGAAGACGTGACGCGATGCACGGCACCAGCAACCGTGCGTTCCGCGACATGTACTACTCGCGGCTCGACACTGCGAAGGAGCAGTTCCGCAAAGTTGGAACCGACAGGGCCAAAGTCTTTCTCCTTCAGGGCCCTCCCGCAGAAGTGACCCGATCCGAGTGTTCCGGACTGCTCGTCCCGATCGAGATCTGGAAGTACTCCTACATCAAAGGGGTGGGTCAGAACATCAGGCTCCTGTTCTACAGACCCCGCGGGCAGGGCGAACCAAAGCTCTGGAACCCTCTCGGCGGTGCGATGGCGATCAGCGATCTGCTGATCTCCGGCTCGACGATGCGCTCGGCCGATGAATCAGGCGCACGGCGCACGACGGAGTCGGCCAGTCCATATGCGTACATCAGCCGCATCCAGCTCGAGTGTCGCGACGGCGAAGAGATCATGCGGGCGATCACTCAGATGGTGCAGGTGCGTGTCGATCTCCTCCGGATCTTCGAGGCACCCGACCTCGATGAGGAAGAAGTTCGCAAGATTCTTCGGTCCGTCGTCATCGCAAACCCCGACGCGCCGAAGCTGAATCCCGAATTCAGCGTCGAGTTCCCGACGAAGGACGGAAGCCGCACCGCGGTGCAGATGGCTCTGATGCTCCCCGTCAAGGAACTCTCCCCGGCCGAGGTCGGCGGTGTGGAGGTTTACACGATCGACGTGACGGGCGAGGTGCTGCGGGGAGGGAAACTGTGGGAGAAGTATCGATACCGCTTCGACTTTCCCGGAGACTTCAAAGGGGACGCACTGCCGATCGTGATCGATCGCTATCTCCGACCCCATGACTATGTTTCGCGAATCAAGGTAACCGACGCGAACACCGGCGCCGAGGCTGTCGTCGAACGGGAGATCAGCGTACCGGAAGTCTTTCTGCCGCCATCGCGCAGTAGCGATGATCTCGAGGGCGGAGCAGCGGCAACGATCCCAGCGGTGGCCATCGCAGACCCGGACAGCGCGCCGGCCGCGGTCGCGGTAGACCCGAGTCTCCGGCTCGTTCCACCGCCCGAGGAGATCGTCAACGGGATCAAGACCGTCGGAACGCTCATCGCGGGAGACCGGATCAAGGCGGTCGAGTTCTCGCTCGACGGACGCAGAATTGCCGTGCGGCGTGCCCCGCCCTACTCGCTCGCCATGGACTTCGGTCCTGTGCCGCGGCCGAGAAAGGTTCGAGCCGTCGGTCTCGATGAGAACGACAAGCCGCTCACTGGCGACGAAATCATCGTCAACGCAGGAACGGACCCGTTCCGAGTTCGCATTACCTCGCCGCGCGTCGCCCCGCGGCTCGTCGGTCCCGCTCGAATCGAGATGAACCTCTCGATACCGGAGGGCGACACTCTCGAGGGGCTGGAGTTGTACTGGAACGAACAGAGGATGGCGACTCTTTACGACTCCCCCTTCGTCCAGACGATCGACATCCCTGCGACCGAGGGAGTCGGCTACATCCGCGCGGTCGCGAAACTGAAGGACTCGACGCTTTCGCCGGTGGAGGACGTCGTGATGATCAACACACCGGCGTACATGGAAGAGTTGGACGTCCATCTGATCGAAGTCCCGGTTACTGTGATCGTCGGCGGAAAACCGGCGACGAATCTGACGGAGAAGTCGTTCAAGCTCCTCGATGACGGAAAGCCGGTCTCGATTGCGAAATTCGATTACGTGAAGGACCTCCCGCTGTCGATCGGGCTCGCCATCGACACTTCAGGCTCCATGCTCCAGAGAATCGACCAGGCGCAGAAGGCAGGCGCGCAGTTTCTGCAGAACATCATGAAGAGGGGCGACAAGGCATTTCTGGTCGCCTTCGATGCGCAGGCCGAAGTCGTTCAGAAGTGGTCATCGAAGCTGGCAGACCTTCATGCCGGACTCGCCAGGCTCCGCGCCGAGGAGACGACCGCCCTTTATGACGCGGTCGTCTATTCGCTCTTCAACTTCCACGGCATCCGCGGGCAGAAGGCTCTGGTGATCATCTCGGACGGAAAGGACACGGCATCCAGCTATACGTTCGAGGAAGCGATCGAATACGCACGCCGGAGCTCCGTTCCGATCTACGTGATCGGCATCGGTATCCGCTCGAACGAAGCCGATGTCCGGTACAAACTGAATCGCCTCGCTACCGAGACCGGGGGGACTTCCTACTACATCGATCAGGCGCGCGATCTGCACCGGACCTACGACGAAATCCAGGCGGAGTTGAGGTCGCAGTACATCCTCGGCTTCTATCCTGGAGCCGACGTCAGGTCGGGCGGCAAGTGGCGTGAACTGACGGTTCAGGCGCATGAAGGAAGAGTGAGAACGATCAAAGGCTACTTCCCATGACAGCCATCGACAGCAACATAGGCCTACGTCACCTGAGTGCGTTGACTCGTATCGCCACGCTGTTCATCGCGATCGTGCTCGCCGGCTCCGCGTGGGCGGACGAACCGCTTTCCCGGCGCGAAAGAAAAGAGCTGACGGCAAAGCTGCCCGAAGTTCATCGACAGTTCCTCATCGACGTCGACCCGATCATCGTTCTGACGGAGCGTGACACGTTTCTGCGTCTCGCCACGAGTGCACAGCGCGACGCCTTCATCGATGACTTCTGGCGTCGCCGCGACATCGCGCGAGGCACGACCAACAACGCAGCCCGCCACGAGTACTACGCACACCTCGAATACGTGAAGGAAGCGTTCGGGCAGACGTCCTCCGATCGCAGCCGAATCTACCTGGTGCATGGCCCTCCGGCAGACATCATCGACATCAAGTGTCAGCGGCACCTGCAGCCGACTCAGGTCTGGCGCTTCGCTCACCTTCCCGGTTTCGGCCACGATTACCGCCTGCTTTTCTATGTCCCGCGTCAGCAGCGCGACTACAGACTCTGGGAGCCGATGGACGCCGAGCGCGCATACCGGGAGCTGATCGCGACCGGAATCGAGGCGGCCGGGCCGCCGCGCAACATCATCTACGACTGTCCCAATGGAGAAGAAGTCGTCCGTGCGATGAGTCAGATGTCCGCCGACAAGTTACGGCTTCAGAGGATCTACGACCCGCCGGTGATCAATGAGGAGGATGTGAATCGCATTCTCCGCTCGGTCGTGCTGCCGACCGCGAATGCCCCGAAACTCGAGGCGGAGCTCAGCGTGGCCTATCCAGCCGGCGACGGGCGGCGAACCGACGCTCAGATCACGATCATGGTTCCGCGAGCACAGCTGAAAACGACCGAGGCCGGCGGAGTGGCGCTCTACGTCATCGACGTCATCGGCGAGGTACTTCGCGACGAGAAGATGTGGGAGAAGTATCGCTACCGCTTCGACTTCCCCGCCGGTATCGAGGACGAGAAGCTGCCGATCGTCATCGACCGGTTCCTCAGGCCGGCGGAGTACGTTTCCCGAATCAAACTCACGGACACGGCAACCGGCGCCGAGGCGATCCTCGAGACTCCGCTGAGCGTTCCGGAAGTGAAGGTCGCCTCGAAGCCGACAGAAGAGACGGCGGCACTGCAGGTCATCCAGGAAGATCTGCTTTCGAGCCGCGCACGGCTCCGAATCGTTCCGTTGACGGATGGAGTCGCGGCAGGGCTGCAGACGATTCAGACCATTTCGAGTGGCAGCATCGAGGCGGTGGAGTTCTGGCTCGACGGTAAGAAAGTAGCCACGCGACGCACGCCGCCCTACATTCTCGATCTCGACTTCGGCACCGTGCCACGCCCCCGCAGAGTTCGCGTCGTCGCGATCGACTCGCACGGCGAACCGATCACGGGCGATGAGGTCGTAGTCAACTCCGGAACCGACCCGTTTCGCGTACGGATCGTCTCCCCGCGCATCGCTCCAAAGTTGAGCGGCGCCACGCGCGTCGAGTTGGAGGTCCGCGTGCCGGAGGGGAAGTCGCTCGAGTCGGTGGAGCTGTTCTGGAATGAGACACGAGTGTCGACCATGTACGACCCACCGTTCGTGCAGACGGTCAACATCCCGAAGGCCGGTGATGTCGGCTACCTCAGGGCCGTTGCACGTCTCGACGATCCAGAGATCGACGCCGTCGAAGACGTCGTCATGGTCAACACGCCTGACTACATGGAGACCATCGACGTTCATCTCGTCGAGTTGCCGACTACCGTAATCCGCAATGGAAAACCGGTTACCGGCCTCACTGAGGAGTCGTTCAAAGTCTTTGACGAAGGGCAGCCGGTGAAGCTGGCCAAGTTCGAGTTCGTCGAAGATCTGTCCCTTTCGATCGGCATGGCGATCGATACCTCGGGCTCGATGGAGTCGCGCATGTCGACCGCGCGGGCAGCAGGAGCCGCGTTTTTCCAGAACGTACTCAGGCCGCGCGACAAAGCATTTCTCGTCGCGTTCGACTCCCAGCCACACCTGGTTCAGAAATGGTCGAACAAAGTCTCCGACATCTACTCGGGTCTCGCGCGACTCCGACCGGAAGAGTCGACGGCTCTTTATGACGCGGTCGTCTACTCGCTCTACAACTTTCTTGGCGTGAAGGGACAAAAGGCCCTCGTGATCGTCTCCGACGGTAGAGACACGGTCTCGAAGTTCACCTTTCAGCAGGCCGTCGAGTACGCCCAGCGGGCGGCCGTCCCTATCTACACGATCGGAATCGCGATCGGCAGGACCGACATCGAGGCGCGCTCACGGCTGAACCGCTTCGCGAATGAGACGGGCGGGACCTCCTACTACATCGACGACGTAAAAGACCTCTCGAAGATCTACGACGACATTCAGAATGAGCTCCGCTCCCAGTACGTGCTCGGCTTCTACCCGCCACCCGAAGTGAAAGCCGGAGGCAAGTGGCGCGAACTCAACGTGCAGGTCGGAGACGGGCAGGTCAAGACGATACGCGGCTACTATCCGTGAGCCGGTTCGCTCCGAGTTCCTCGGAGTTCCTCGGAGTTCCTCGGAGTTCCTCGGTTCCTCGGGGTTAGCCTGAATCCGCCTGTCATCCCGAGCCAGGCACGTCGGGACACCGACAAGAACGTGCCTGTCATCCCGAGCCGCCGGAGCCCCGGGGGTGGGTGGGCGGGCGTGAGGGGCGGAGGACGGAGAGGATCCCTTGCCAACGACCCGGACGCGCGCACGATGTATTACTCGGAGCGAGCAGCGATTGGCCGTCGCGCTTCAGGCCCGCTCTTCTTTCGGTACGAAACGTACACGCCATTTCGTGCTGGGTCGTCGACTCAGGGATCCCTCGCCACCCGCCCCTCCGCCCGCTCGGGATGACCGGCGTATTCGTGCCGGCCAGCAACCACCCCGAGGAACCCGAGG
>DASVLC010000287.1:0-26044 GCA_036385045.1 Thermoanaerobaculia bacterium
GACGTCGTCGATCGGATCAAGACGACTCTCGGCAGCAAGCTGACCGAGAACGAGATCCCGGGCGATGTCTACGGCCGCGTCAAGTCGATGTACTCGATCTGGACGAAACTTCGCCGCCAGGACATCGACATCGGCCAGCTCTACGACTATCTCGCATTCCGCATCATCACCCCCAGCGTCAAGGACTGTTACGCGGCCCTCGGCATCATTCACCAGATGTGGCGTCCGGTTCCCGGTCGGATCAAGGACTACATCGCGATGCCCAAACCGAACTTCTATCAGTCACTGCACACGACGGTCGTCGCGGAGAAGGGACAGCCGTTCGAAGTTCAGATCCGAACCCGGGAGATGGATCTGATCGCAGAGCAGGGGATCGCTGCCCACTGGAAGTACAAGGAGGGGAGGGTAAGCGCCCAGCCTGACGACGCCAATTTCCTCTGGCTGCGCCAGCTGGTCGAGTGGCAGCACGACATCAAGGACCCGCGAGTATTCCTCGACTCGCTGAAGATCGATCTCTATCCGGACGAGGTGTACACCTTCACGCCCAAGGGCGACGTTTTCGCCTTCCCCCGCGGCGCCTCTCCGCTCGACTTCGCCTACCGGATTCATACCGACGTCGGAAACCGCTGCGTCGGAGCGCGGGTCAACGGAAAACTCGTTCCGCTCCGCACCCAGCTGCGGAACGGCGACATCGTTGAGATCATCACCGGTCCCACGCAGAGCCCCAGCCGGGAATGGATCAACATGGTGGCCACCTCCCGCGCCAAGCACAAAATCAGGCACTGGCTGAACACCGAGCAGAAGCACCGCTCGATGGAGCTGGGGCGGAAACTGATCGATCGCGAGGCGAAGCGCTACAAGGTGCAGTGGCGGAAGCTGGTCGCCGAGAACGCCCTCGACGGAATCCTCACTGAGCATGGCCTTGGCCGGCTGGAGGACCTCTACGCGGACGTCGGTTACGGGAAGATCTCCGCCCGTTCCATCGTGGAACGATTCGTACCCGCCGAGCAGAAGGGCACACCTCTCGAAGCAGCGGGTGTGATCCAGCAGGCCGTCCGGAAAATCTTCCCCTTCGGCTCCTCCGCGACCATCAAGGTGAAGGGCTACGATGACCTTCTCACCTACCTGGCCCGCTGCTGCAACCCGCTCCCTGGCGAGCCGATCGTCGGGTACGTGACACGCGGCAAAGGCGTTGCCGTGCACAGTGCCCACTGTCCGAACGTGAAAAATCTCGTTTTCAACCCCGATCGCGAGATCGCTGTCGAGTGGGCGAACCAGCGCCAGTCGCAGTTCTACGTGGACCTCGAGATCGTGATGGACGACCGCCAGGGGATTCTCGCCCGTGCCATCTCGGCGATCTCGAACATGAAAACCAACATCCGCCAGATGGAGACCCGGGCTGCCGACGGTCGGGCCACCGTGGAGTTGGTGCTCGAGATCGCTGACCTCAAACACCTCGAGAGGGTGGTCCGCTCGTTGAGCGGACTCGATGGCGTCATCAGGGTCGACCGGAAGTTCAACATCCGGCACGCGAGCGCCTGAGCAGGCTCCCCTCGTCGCGCGAAGCGCTTTGGAGTGCCGGCCGGAGATCGGGGCCGAAGGCCGAGCGTGGGGAACGACGTCGCGCCTGATCCGGAATCGTGGGGGTACTCACTACTGAAAGCGGCCAGAACACAAAAAGGCCGAGAACCCAGGGTGTGGTTCCCCCTCGGCTCTCGGCCCTCTCCCGTCGGCCCTGGCCTCCGGTCACCAGATACGAAAAGGCCGAGAACCCAGGGTTGCGGGAACGTCGCTCCCGGACCCCCTGGCCCTCGGCCCTCTCCCCTCGGCCCTGATTCCTAGCGCGCGGCTTTCTTGATCGCGCCGGATCGGATGCAGCGGGTGCAGACCTGCATCCGCTTCACGGCCGAGCCGACCAGGACCCGAACCTTCTGAAGGTTGGGCAGCCAGCGGCGGCTGGAGACGTTGTGGGCATGGCTGACCCGGTTACCGAAAACCGGGGCCTTACCGCAGACTTCGCACATTTTTGCCATAGTTTGACTCCCTCGAATGTTTGCCACCCGGCAGAATCTGCTTCGCCCTTTGAAGAGGCAGGAGCCTGCCAGAGGGAGCTGAAATCCACCGTATATGGGTTCTAATCAATAACGCGAAAGCGGCCGATTCTACCCACCGGATGGGCCCGACGCAACCTCACGGCCCGGCCCGGCGACTGCAAACGCGCGTAATCGTTCCACTTATCCAAATTTAGCAGAGTTGACACGTTTCATTAAACGTTGTAATTTCGCTGTACCTTTTAAACATCCGAGGCCTGAGAGAAGTGAGTGTGTGAGATGGATGGGGTGAGCGGTGTTCTTCTCAAAGAGCAAAAATGTCGTCGGCCTTGATATTGGATCCTCAGCCGTAAAACTAGTCGAGCTGAAGGAGAAGAAGGGCGGGACCTTCTCGCTCGTCAAGCTGGGACTCGAACGGCTATCGCCTGAGGCGATCGTTGACGGTTCCATCATGGACTCCTCCATGGTGGTCGATACGATCCAGCGCCTCAACACGGACCATGGCGTAAAGAATTCCAATTACGCGACTTCGCTGTCCGGCCATTCGGTCATCATCAAGAAGATCACGCTACCGGCGATGTCGGCGGAAGAGCTCGCCGAGTCGATCCAGTGGGAGGCCGAGCAGTACATCCCGTTCGACATCAACGATGTCAATCTGGACTACGTGCCACTGACGACCCCCGGGAGCAGTGACAGCACCGACGTGATCCTGGTCGCAGTCAAGAAGGAGAAGATCAACGACTATACGTCGGTGATCAGCCAGACCGGGAAGCTTGCGGTGCTCGTCGACGTCGACGCCTTCGCCCTGCAGAATTGCTACGAGGTCAACTACGACGTCGATGAGTCCAGAGTCCTGGCGCTGGTGAATATCGGTGCATCGGTGACCAATGTGAACGTGCTGGCGGGGCCGACCTCGATGTTCTGGCGCGACATCACCTTCGGAGGAAACCAGTACACAGACGCGATCCAGCGCGAACTGAGCCTTTCGTTCGACCAGGCGGAAGAGCTCAAGCGAGGACGCCCGGTCGACGACTACAGCATCCAGCAGGTCATTCCGATCCTGAACTCGGTCTCGGAGGACTTTGCCGGCGAACTGCGAAAGACCCTCGACTTCTTCACGGCGACTTCGGGTGCCGACCGCGTGGACGAGATCGTCCTCGCAGGCGGTGGATCCGGAGTCCTGAACCTCGACGCGATCCTCCGCGACAAATTCGGCATTCCGGTGTCGATCATGGACCCTTTCCGGAAGATCACGGTCGACGAAAGCGCATTCAACCCCGAGGAACTGGCTGAGATCGCGCCGAGCGTTGCGGTCGCCGTCGGTCTGGCCATCAGGAAGTTGGGGGACGCTTGATCAAGATCAATCTGGTGCGGGAAGGGCGGGCGGTTCGGGGGGCTGGTGCTCCTGCGGCAGCGGCGGTTTCTGCCAGCGGACCGAGTGCGGCCAACTTGAACAACATCATCATCGTTGCGGTGCTCGTCGCCGGCCTCCTGGCGGCGCTCGGGTACTGGTTCTGGCAGAAGCGTCAGCTCGGCCAGCGCGAAGAGATCGTCGCGCAAAGAACGATCGAGGCTCAGAAACTCGAGCCGATCATCCGTGAAGTCGAGCAGTATCAGAAGCAGAAGGACAGCCTTCAGCAGCGGATCGACCTGATCAACGCGCTCAAGCAGAACCAGAAGGGTCCTGTCCGGATCCTCGATCAGATCAGTCGCGATCTTCCCGATCTCGTCTGGCTCGACACGATGGAGATCCGAGGTGGGAGTGTGACTCTCACGGGCCGAGGGCTGAATCCGAATGCCATCGCCCTGTTCATCGAGAACATCAAGAACAACACGTACTTCGAAGAACCGCAGGTCGGTTCGGTCACCCAGACTTCGGCGAGTCCCGTGGTTTACACCTTCGACATGAACTTCGCGTTTACGTATGTGCCCAAAGCCGAGACCACCGGCACTGAGGCGGCAGCGCCAGCAGCACCTGCAGCAGTTCAGTAGCGGGAGAGACAGATGGCATTGACACTCGATGACAAACCTTGGTGGGTAGGGCTGCTGGTCGGCCTCGGCCTCGCCGCGGCTGTCGTATACGGCGCCGAAGTGCTCCTTGTAAAGGACATCAAGGCTGAGATTGTGTCTGCCGACCGGAAGATCGCTGAACTGGACGAAAAGATTTCACAAGGCCGCGCCGCCGAGCGGAAGCTTCCGCAGTTCCGTGAGGAGGTGAAGCGGCTCGAACTGGAGCTCGAAAAGCTTCGCCGCATTCTGCCTTCCACGCGCAACACCGAAGAGATCATCAAGAAGGTGAAGGCTCTGGTCGATCAGGGCGAGTTCACATTACGGCGCCTGGCGTTTCCGAGGTTGAATCTCAATTCGGCCGATCCTTACTCCGAGTGGCCGATCTCGATGGAGGTCACGGGGCGCTACCACGATCTGGCAATACTCTTCAACAGACTCGGGAACTTCTCCCGCATCATGAATGTCGAGCAGATCAAGATCTCTGCCCTCGGAAACCAGGATGCGCACACGATCAACTCCGAGTTCGTTGCGAAGACCTTCGTCTATCTCGAGCCGAAGGATGAACCACTACCCCCAGGTGGGGCGGTCAAGCCGGGACGGAAGTAGAGGACGACAGTGAAACGAACGAACTACTTCATATCGCTCCTGCTCATGACGGTACTCGTTGCGAGTCTCGTCGCGCAGGCACCGCCTGCGGCGCCGGAACAACCGGCGACGGATGTGTCGTCAACCGCCTCCGACATGCAGACGGCGCTCGAGGAGATTCTGGAAGAGCCGACGACGACCGATGCCTACCGCTACGACCCGCAGGGCCGTCGCGACCCGTTCCGTTCGCTGATCGGTCCTGCCCCGAAGATCGACGCGGGAACAAGACCTCCGGGCGTCGCCGGGTTCCTGATTGATGAGATGAAACTGCAGGGGATCTTCAACACTCGCCAGGGAATGACGGCGATGGTTTCGGGTCCCGATAACAAAGGCTGGATGCTTCGTGTAGGCGACAGAGTCCTCGACGGAGAGGTGATCCGTGTGACACCCAGCTCCGTTGCGTTCCGACAGGAAGTCAACGATCCGACCAGGATCGAACGTTACCGCGAAGTCGTGAAGGACCTGGCACCTTCAACCAGAAGGTGAACGCTGAACAGGTGCATGGGATGCGAGTGGAGGGTGAGATGGTGAAGGTGGGAAGTATGAGAAGAGCCAAGCGAATCCTGCTGGTTGCCAGCATGCTCCTGCTGTCCGTGAGCGCGGCCGACGCGCGAACCTGGGGCCGCAAAGCGGCGGACAAGGCTGCCAAACCGGTTCCGCTCACCAGCCCTGTTGCGCTGATGTCCGTCGAGATCGACGGATCCCGCGTGCTTCTGCGGACCAGCGGCGCTCCCGCATATACGTCCTACAGCACATCGCCGGGCGTATTCGTCGTCGATCTCACCGGCACGACCCGTGAGCCATCGCTCGCGATCCCGTCCTCGCTTCCCTCTGTGCTGACAGGAATCTCTGCTGCAGAAGTGGTGGAGATGGGAAACCAGCTCACGCGTGTGACGTTCCGCTTCTCGGAAGCGATTCAACCGGAGGTCTCTGCGCTGCAGGAGACGGTCGTCGTCGAGTTGCCCGTTCGTTCGATTCCGATCGAGGCGGTCGACGTGATCGCTCCCGTGACTGAGCTTGCCGGGGAAGCGGTTGCCGTTTACGAAGAACCGATAGTCACCGAACTGCCGGCTGAGAGTCCGGCGGTCGCTTCGGTCGAACCGGTACGTGCGACGTACGAGGTCGCGCTGCCGCCGGCTCGAACGGTTCGCAGTGTCGGTGTCTCGAAAGAAACCGGAAACATCGAGGTCCGGATCACGGGTGATGGAAAGCTGACGTACAAAGCATTTCGCCTCGAGGCTCCATCCCGTCTCGTGATCGATCTGCAGGGAGTGAGGAACGCGTCGCCCACGAGTAGCGTCCCGGTGAGCGATCCGATCGTACAGAAAGTCAGAATTGCCCAGTTCCAGCCGACGGTAGCTCGTGTGGTCGTCGATCTTGCAGGTCGTACGGACTACGACATCGCGGCCGTGGGCGATCAGGTCAGAGTCGCCTTTGGATCGAATGCGGTCGCAACGCGGGCAATTCCGCCCGCCGCTGCGCCGGTTGCGGTCGCTGCATACGAACCGCCGCAGCCTCGTCCGCTCGAAGCGGTGCAGCCCATTCGCCGCGAGCCTGCGCCTGTATCGACGCCTCGCACGACGGACGTCGTCGCTCAGGTCCCGATCGTGGCCGAGAACGCGAGCTCGTGGAAGATGCCCGCCGCCTCAGCGGGTGCCCGTCCAGTCATCAACTCTCCTCTCGACCAGGCGCCGGTGCAGCGTCCTGTCGTTCAGGAGGATGTTTTCGGCGAGGCGGCACCTTCACGCACGGCGCCCCAGACTCTTTCCGGCCGCACCCTCAGCGGCGGTGCCCGGGTCTTCACCGGTGAGCCGCTTTCGCTGAACCTCAAGGATGCGGACATCCGCGATGTCCTTTCGGTATTCGCCGAGCTGACCGGCTTGAACATGGCGATCGACCCGGATGTCACGGGAACGGTCAACGTCAATTTCGTCGATGTGCCGTGGGACCAGGCTCTCGACGTAATCCTGCGGCAGAACGGCCTTACGTACACCCTGGAAGGGAACGTGATGCGGATCGGCAGGATGCAGCGAATCGCTGCCGAGGCCGCGGCTACGCGGACGCTCGCCGAGGAAGAGCGACTCAACGTGCCGCTCACCACCCTCGGATTCAAGCTTTCGTACGCACGCGCGCCGGAAGTGCAGGCGCTCCTGAGGGAAATTGCATCGCCTCGTGCGCGAATCATCGTTGATCAAAGGACGAATCAGCTGATCGTCAGCGAAGTCCCCGAGTACCTGCGGACGATGCAGAACCTGATCGCCACGATCGACATCCCGACCCGTCAGGTGATGATCGAAGCGCGGATCGTGGAGAGCTCGCGGACGTTCTCGCAGCAGTGGGGCTTCGAGTGGGGCTTCGGAGGCGACCTCGATCCGTCACTCGGAAGCGGTACCGGACTCGTCTTCCCGAACCGCATTGGATACTCAGGAGGCCCGTTCGAGTTCGGCAGCGGCGGCCGGCCGATTCTGTCGCTCTCGCTGTTCGATGTCCTCGGGACGTTCAATCTCGACCTGGCGCTCCTCGCCGCTGAGGCGCAGGGTTATATCAAGGTCGTCTCCGCTCCCCGTGTGACCACGCAGGACAATCAGGCGGCGGAGATCCAGAGCGGCTTCCAGATCCCGTACCAGACTCGTGTCAACTTCACGACGACGGTTCAGTATCTCGATGCGACCTTGCGTCTGACCGTAACGCCGCAGATCACGGAGGCGGGTACGGTCATCATGGAGATCGCGGTACAGAAGAATGAGCCGGCGAGTGGTCTGGCGATCGAAGGTGCGGCCGGCACGCCGCTGACGACCCGTCAGGCACGTACGCGGCTCATGGTGCGCGACGGAGGGACCGCGGTGATCGCAGGTATCTTCCAGACCCGGGACAACGATTCCGAGACGAGAGTTCCGTTCGTCCACAACATACCGTTGATCGGTGCACTGTTCCGCAGCCATAACATCAGCACGTCGCACGACGAGTTGCTCATCTTCATTACTCCAAGAATCGTCAGAGGGTGAGTCGGGAGGGGTCGCATGAACATCAACATGAAAACAATGGGAATCGTCGTGCTGGCGCTGATGGCGGTTGCCATCTCCGGCTGCAGTAAGGAGCTCACCAGCGGTAGCTCCCCTGTGCTGCTGGTAGCGACCAACACACAGAATCTGAACCAGATCGACCTCGCGCCGAATGACGACCCCGACTGCGGTCAGAACGTCGGAACGATCTCGATGCAGCTGATTCCGAAGAGCGGGAGCGTGACCGGGCCTTTCGTGCAGGCGAGGATCACGCGTTACCGCGTCTCCTATCGACGCACGGACGGAGGTACTCTGATCCCGGCGCCGTTCGTCCGATCGATGGATCTCCTGATCGGGCTCAACCAGACATCCGGCCTCGAGCAGTTTCTGATCATGGAGGCGGCGGCGCTGAGTCAGGCGCCCTTCGCCGCGCTGCTGCCGCAGAATGGTGGTCGCGACCCGGAAACCGGAATGCCTGTCGTGAAGATGGATGTGATCGTCGAGCTCTTTGGCGAAACGCTGGGTGGCGACAGAGTGTATGACGCGACCGCGTTCCCGCTCGACTTCTGCTTCAACTGTGGAGGGTGCGACTAAGACGCGCGATGCGCGAGTCGCTGTGGGGGAGCCCTATGAAAACATTCAGAGAGCGGAGTATCCGGGTCGTCCTGCTGACGACGCTTTTTCTGTTCGCCGCCTGCAAAGGCGAAACACCGACGGCTCCTCCGCCAGGAGGTGGCGCGCCCCCCGGCGGCGGTACCCCGCCTGCGTCAGGGGTGACGATCAACCTGGCGACTTCGAACGCCAACCCGCTCGTCGACTCGACGGTGGTGGTCACGGCGACCGTCACGCAGAACGGCGCGCAGGTTCCGAACGGCACGGCTGTCGAGTTCGTGACCACGAACGGCACGCTCGACGGCGGGGGGACCTCGATCATCAAGACCACGACCAACGGCGTCGCGACGGTGATTCTCAGTTCCGGTACCGCCGGGAGTTCCCGTGTGACGGCCACCGTGAACAACGTCAGCCAGGCCGCGACCGTGACGTTCCAGCCACGGCCGACGACGGAACCGCAGCCGAATACGTCGCCTACCATCACCAGCATTACGCCTGCCGTCGGGAAACCGGCCGGGGGCGAGACGATCCGCATTACCGGAACGAATTTCCGCGGTCCGATCCGCGTCCTGTTCGATCTGGGCGGAGCGATGCCCGTCGAGGCGTTCGTGATCGGACACACGGGCAGTCTGATCGAGGTCGTGACCCCTGCCGTGAATCTCGGGGCAGGACAGCAGCTGGAAGCCCGGATCATCGTCATTACCGAGGCCGGTACCGCCAGCGAAGAGCGTGTTGATCGTGCTGCTGCGTTCACGTTCCGTAATGAGAGACTCACGCCGATCATTTCTACTGCGTCACCGAACTCCGGACCGATCGCGGGCGGAACGATCGTGACTCTGTTCGGCGAGGGCTTCCAGTACCCGGTTCAGGTGCTCTTCGGCTCCGCCGAGGCACGGATCATCGACGTCAAGTACGCACAGATCATTGTCGAGGCACCGACGGCCCGTGACACGAACCCGAACGGATCGGGTACGGTGACCGGCCCGATCAATGTCATCGTTCGCAACATCAACTCCCAGACGGAAGCGACTCTGACCGGTGGGTTCCGGTACGTCGCCGCCATGCAGATCACTTCCGTCGCACCGGTCTCAGGTCCTGCTACCGGCGGCACCGTCGTGGTGATCGATGGCACTGGCTTCGTCAGTCCTGTCGACGTCACCGTCGCCGGACAGCGCGCCCGGGTACTCGACGCCAGTAGCGGCACGCGGCTGGTCGTGCAGACGGAGCCACTTCCGATCTCCTGCTCGGGAGCTTCGGGGGCAGTGATCGTAACGAACGTGGCCAACGGTGACTCCGACACCTACGGGGACGCAGCCAACGAAGTGAATTTCGTGTATCACGCAGTCTCGCCCTTCTTCACCGCACTGGTGGCGACCGGCGGGGGGACGCCAGTGCCAGGCAGCAGCCTCACCGCGACCATCAGAGATCCCGGCGTCGGGCCGCTCGGCCAGGCTGATATCCGTTTCGAGATCGCAGGTCGCACGCTGATCCCGAGCCCCAGTCTCATCACGACCGGATCGGGTAGTCAGCAGTTCACGATGGCCCTTCCCACGACCGGTTTCGAGTTCCCGACGGAGAGCTGCGTTACCGGTCTGGGCACTGGAACCCGCCTCGGGCCTGTCGAAGCACAACTTCTCTTCAGAAATCTGTCGACCGGCTGTACCGACACCGCGACGATTACTGTGAATCCCCCGGGTGCGAACTCCTGCGTGGTGCCTCCACCGCAAGCCACCGTTTCTCCCGCCGGCTGCGTCATTGCCGGCAGTTCAGAGGTTGCCTCGCCAGCTGCGCCGCAGACGATCACGTTCACGAATGGAGCGCCGGCCGGTGGTCAGACCTTGACCGTTCAGGTAATCAGTAACACGAACCCCGGCGAGTTCAATGTCGCTCCCGCGAACCAGTCGATTCCGGCGGGCGGCAGTCAGGGGTTCAGTGTGACCTTCACGCCGTCGGCCACAGGCGCGCGAAGTGGAAGCGTGACCTTCGCGACTAACGATCCCGCCCGTCCACAGATCACGGTCTGTATGACCGGTACGGGTACCGCGCCAGCGCCATAGGATCCGGACTGAATGTTCTACACCGCCCCGGAGGGTCCGGGGCGGTGTTCCGGTTGCACTCCTCCCCGTTTCAGGGAAGAATTCAGGTCCGCGAATGGCTCAGGCGACGAATCCCAGAATTGAGGATCTCCGATTCCGTCTGAAGACGGATCCCAAGAGCCGTTTGTTCTATCAGCTGGCCGAGGAACTGCGACGGGTTGCTGAGTATGACGAGGCCGAGCAGGTCCTGCGTTCCGGACTCGAGGCCTATCCGAGCTACCTCGCCGCCTGGGTCAGTCTGGGGCGGGTTCTCCGCGAACAGAAGAAGGATCGCGAGGCCGTCGATGCTCTCGGCCGCGCGATGCAACTCGACCCGGGCAACGCGGTGGCCGCACGCCTGATGGCGGATGCATGGCTGAGCCTCGATGAAAAGGTCGAGGCGATCAAGAAGTACAAGCTCGTCCATGCACTGCTGCCTTCCGACGAAAGCCTTCGCGCCATCATCGATCAGATCGAGCGCGATCTCGCGCCGGTGCCGGTGTCTTCAGTGACAGACGACGAATCGACAGCGGAGGCAGGAGAAGCGCCCCTCGCCGAGGTGATCGAGCTTCCTCGCGCGCAGTCGTGGTCATCGCGTGAAGAAAGTCCAGGCCTGCGGCTGGTCGAAGAGGATGAGGTTGCCCTCGAGGACAGCTCCGAACCGCATGTCTCGGACGATGATGCTGCATTCGAGACGCCCGAGAATGCCGTCGCGCGAGAGGATGCTTACGCATCACCATTTGGCGATGGCGGTCTCACGACGGGCGAAGAGAGTGTTGAGGCCGAGCGGGATGATGCAGCCAGTACGGGTGACTCCGAGCCGATGCGTTTCGCACATGAGGAGAGTCCCTTCGAACAGCCGGTGGATACCTTCACCTCGGCGACGATGGAAGTCGAATCGCCGGCCGGATTTTCGGTCGAGGAAGCGCCGTTCGGGGACGAGAATGCCGACCCCGTCAGCGCGAGCGATGAGATGGACGGGCTGGAGGACGACTCCTACGGCGGCGACCTCGAGCCTCTGGCCGGCGGAACGAGCGATGCCGCCTACACCGAGACGATGGCGGATCTCTACGCGAAACAGGGATTGCTCGACGACGCGACGACGATCTATGAGAGCATCCTCACCCGCGAACCCGGCAACGAGCACGTTCGCGGGAAGCTTCTCGCTCTCAGGCCGGGAAGGGATCCGAGGATCGTGAAGTTGGAGGCGTGGCTTTCGACTGTGACGAGGAGAGAGGACGAGGGTGTTTAAGAGGGTACTGTCGAACCTCTGCGAGAGGGTCGAGGGAGCGCTCGCGGCGAGTCTGATCGGGCTCGATGGCATCGCGGTCGAGACCGTCGGAAGTCGGGAAGTGCCGCTCGAGGTCCTTGGTGCGGAGTTCGGCAGTTTCGTGAAATCGATCCGCCAGGCGAATACCGAGTTGAATACGGGTGAGGTTCTGCAGTTCTCGGTCGTGACACAGAATTACGTCACGTTTCTATCCGAGGTGACGACCGAGTACTACATTCTTTTCGTTTTGAAGCCGGGCGGGAACTACGGCCGGGCCAGGTTCGAACTTGCGAAGGCGAAGCATTTGCTTCGCGATGAGCTGATCTGAAAGGCTATTGAACTTGAACTTCAAAGAGATTCTGGAACTGATCGACAGAGTCGCCGAACGTGGAATCGCCGGACTGGAGATCGAACAGGCTGGAACGAGGGTCCGGATCGAAGGGAAGCCATCCCAGATGCCGGCTCCCTCAGCGGTCGGCTCTCAGCAGCAACAGCCGGCAACGGCGCCGAGCGTGCCTTCCTTTACACCGGCTCAGTTGCCAGCTTCCGAGGTTAAAGGTGGGGATGAGGAGAGCGAAGCAGGGCTCCAGATCATCACCTCTCCGATCGTCGGGACGTTCTATCGAGCCGGAAACCCGGAGGCGCCTGCCTTCGTGAATCAGGGTGACCGAATCAGTAAAGGAAAGGTTCTCTGCATCATCGAGGCGATGAAGCTGATGAACGAGATCGAGTCGGATATTGACGGCGTCATCGTTCGCGTCTATCCGCAGAACGGTCAGCCCGTCGAGTACGGCGAGAAGCTCTTCGCCGTGAAGATATAGTCCGGTCATGTTCTCGAAAATACTCATCGCCAACCGCGGCGAGATTGCCCTTCGCATCATCGCGGCATGCAAGGAGATGGGGATCAAGACGGTCGCCGTTCATTCGGAGGCCGATCGTGACTCGCTCCACGTTCGCTATGCAGACGACGACGTCTGCATAGGCCCGGCAGCTTCGAAGCAGAGTTACCTCAACATCTCGAGCATCATCGCAGCCGCCGAGATCACAGGTGCTGACGCGATTCATCCCGGTTACGGCTTCCTCTCGGAGAACCCGCATTTCGCCGAGATCGTGGGCGAGTGCAAGCTCGGCTTCATAGGGCCGTCGGCCGAGGCGATCCGGCTGATGGGCAACAAGGCAATGGCTCGGGAAACGGCTCAGAAGGCGGGCGTGCCGATCATTCCCGGCAGTGAAGGGGCGGTTCGGACGGTCGAGGAGGCGGCAGAGGTCGCGCGCACGATCGGTTTTCCCGTCATTCTCAAAGCGTCGGCCGGTGGCGGCGGCAGAGGCATGCGCATCTGCTGGGAAGAGTCGGAGCTGCAGAATCAGTACGAGACCGCCCGAAGCGAAGCGGAACGTGCCTTCGGTGTTGGCGACGTCTATCTCGAGAAGTATCTCGAACGCCCTCGACACATCGAGATTCAGGTGTTTGCCGACACGCACGGCCGCGTCGTGTCACTGGGTGAGCGTGAGTGCTCGATCCAGAGGCGGCACCAGAAGCTGATCGAGGAGTCGCCCTCTCCTGTCCTCGATGAGGCAACACGGAAGCAGATGGGCGAGGCCGCGATTCGTCTCTGTCAGGCCGTCAATTACGTCAACGCCGGCACGATCGAGTTTCTGTTCCAGGATGGCGAGTTCTACTTCATGGAGATGAACACGCGCATCCAGGTGGAGCATCCAGTCACCGAGGAGGTCACCGGGATCGACCTCGTGAAAGAGCAGATTCGCGTCGCGGCAGGGGAGCCGCTCTCGGTTCCGCTGGGAGACTTCCGGCTGCGCGGACATGCAATCGAATTCCGGATCAACGCGGAAGACCCGGTGACCTTTGCACCGAGTCCCGGCAAGATTCGCGAACTGCACCTTCCGGGCGGGCCTGGTGTCCGGGTCGACACACACATCTATCGCGATTACGTCGTGCCGCCTCACTACGACTCGTTGCTGGCGAAGCTCATCGTACGTGGTCGCGATCGTCTCGATGCCATCGCCCGCGGCCGCCGTGCGCTCGAGCAGTTCGTGGTGGAGGGGGTGAAGACGACCATCCCGCTGCACCGTGCAATCCTTCAGAACGAGCAGTTCATCCGCGGAGACATCTCGACGCGGTTCATGGACAAGTTCTCGCTCTGAGGAGGGGAAGGGCTCTCGTCTCAGCGTTTGGCGGATCTCGGTCCCACCTCGTGCTACTCTCCCGTGCGGCGTCCGTATGAAGATTTATCTCGTTGGGTTCATGGGGTCGGGAAAGACGACTGTCGGGCGCGAGCTCGCGGCGCGGATCGACGCTCCTTTTTTCGATCTCGACGAGTTGATCGAGTCGGCCGAGCGGACGACGATCCGCGAGATCTTCGCATCTCGAGGTGAGCCGTACTTCCGAAAGCGCGAGCGCGACATTCTCCGCTCGACCCGCTCCCTCGAGGCCGCCGTCGTGGCGACCGGCGGCGGGACGTTCACCTTCGACGAGAACATTCAATTCATTCAGTCCGAGGGGCTGTCCGTCTACCTCTCCGCGCCGTATGCACTCCTGCGGATGCGCGCGGGAGGGAAGGAGGACCGCCCCCTGTTCACCGACGACCGCGCCGCCCACGAGCTGTATTCCAGCAGGATCCGCTATTACAAAATGTCGGACATTACACTCGAAGTGCGCGAGGAAGAGACACCGGCGGAGATCGTCGAACGTCTCGTGATGGAACTGCCGAGGAGCGTGCTCGAGTCGGCAAAGCGAGTGGTCTCGCGAGTGGGATGGAGGCGATGACGTGAGAGCTCTGGTCGTCAGCGATCTCCATTCGAACGCCGAGGCGCTGCGTGCGGTGCTCAAACGGGTCAACCGTAAGAAGTTCGATACGGTGATCTGTCTCGGAGACTTCGTCGGCTACGGTGCGCAACCGAACCACATTCTCGACACGATGCGGAAGTTTCATGGCCGGAAGGTCTACATCCGGGGCAACCATGACCGTGTGGCGTCGGGACTCGATGACGGTTCGGCCTTCAATCACGCCGCGAAAACGGCGGCGCTCTGGACCCGGGATCATCTGAGCGCGCCGAACCGCCGCTTCCTGCGTGACCTTCCGATGGGTCCGCTCATTCATCGCGGCGTCATGCTCTGTCACGGCTCTCCGTACGACGAAGACGAGTATGTGTTCAACCTCCATCACGCTGCGCAGGTTCTCGCGCTGTTCGACTCGCCCTTCATTCTGTTCGGCCATACGCACCTTCCGTCCGTCTTCTCGATCGACTCGGACGGCGTCGTGCAGGGCTTTGCCGTTCGCGACAGCGCGATGATCAAGCTTCCGGCCGGATTCCGATACCTGATCAATCCCGGGTCGGTCGGCCAGCCGCGGGACCGGAATCCAGACTCCTCTTTCATCATCATCGACACCGATAAGCGGACGGTGCAGTTCTTCCGTGTGCCCTACGACGTGGCGAGCACCCAGCAGTCGATCCTGAAGGCTGGACTGCCAACCGTACTCGCGAGCCGTCTTGCCAACGGGACCTGACAGTCAATGGGGGCAGATGATCCTGATCGTCATGGGGATCTCGGGAGCTGGGAAGTCGACGATCGCTCGTCTGCTTGCTAGCCGAATCGGGTGGGAGTGGATCGAGGCGGATGACCTCCATCCCGGCTCCAGTGTCGAGAAGATGCGGCGCGGACAGCCTCTGACGGATGACGATCGGGAAGAATGGCTCAAAGAGCTTACGAGCATCATCGCTCACGCGGACACGGCAGGACAGAACCTGATCGTCGCATGTTCGGCCCTGAAAGCGCGGTACCGGGAGCGTTTGAGTCGAGCAGCAGGCGACGTACGCTTCGTCTACCTGAGAGTTTCTCACCTCCTCGCAGAGGCAAGGGTGGCAGCCCGCCCGGGTCACTTCATGCCTCCCTCCCTGGTCGCGAGTCAGATCGAAGTCCTGGAGGAGCCCCTCGACGCGCTGGTGATCGACGCGAATCTCCCCGCGGATGAGATCGTCGAGGCGATCGTCGACAGTCTTCGAGGTTGATCGGCGTCCTTTCTACTGGACGGGTGTTCATCGAATCAGGACACCCGACTGAGACGAGATCAGCTAAGTGCTTGAATTCAAACGCGGAATGCTCATCCGTATCGTGGCATGAGGGGCGCAACCTGAGAATCAACGGTTCGCAGGAGAGTCCCATGAGAAACGCCCTTTTGCTTCTTGCTGTAACCCTGACGCTGGCGATGCCCGCAATGGCTGAGGATCGTCACCAGTCGCATGTCTCGTATGACGACGGAGGCACCATCGTTCGCACGGGCGATGAAGGGAAGGAGATCGAGGCTCACCGCAATCTCCCGATCTACCCGGGCGACGAGGTGATCACCGCTCGCCGCGGCCGGTCCGAGATCCGGCTGTCGGATGGAAACATCGTCGGGATCGATCGTGCTACTGCGATCCGTTTCGTCTCGATGCTCGACAGCTATGAGGGCGATGCGGATCAGACGGTCGTCGAGCTGCGCTACGGCAAAGTGGCCGTCCACCGCACCGATGTCGGACGCGACCGCGTCCGGCTCGATACGGAGAATGCCAGCTACGTCGCCGAGCACGAGGCGATCTACTCGGTCGAGACCGACAGCCGCGGCCGCGACCGCGTCGTCGTCTTCGAGGGTTCCGTCGAGGTGCGCACCCAGAGACGTGCCAGCCGCCTGCGCGGTGGTGAATCGGCGACGATCGACGCCACCGGCGTCTACGAGGTCATCTCCGATCAGGGAAGCGCCGCCGATGAATTCGAGCGCTGGTTCCTCGCACGCTCAGAGCGTTTCTCCGAGCGCTCCACCCGTTATGTCGACCGCCGGCTGTCCTACTGGACGGACGATCTCGACGACCATGGTCGCTGGGTTTTCGTTACCGGCATCGGCTGGTCATGGCGTCCGTACGTTTCGGTCGGCTGGCGTCCTTACAACCACGGCTACTGGCATCACAGCCGGTACGGCAGCCTCGTATGGGTGTCCTCCGATCCCTGGGGCTGGGGTCCGTATCACTACGGCCGCTGGGCACATGACGCCCTGCATGGTTGGATCTGGGTGCCCGGACACGGCTATTCACCCGCGTGGGTCTACTGGTGGTACGGCCCGAGCTACGTCGGCTGGGCTCCCGCGGGATGGTGGGATTGCTACCGGCCCTATTACAACTGGGCCTATCAGCCCTATCGCAACCGGACGATCGGCTTCGGATTCTACGGACAGGTTCGTGTCAGCGAGATGGATCTGCATCCCTGGACCTTCATGGACTCAGGACGTCTCGTCTCGACGCGTGTCGATCGTGCGGCTCTGACGACCGACGCCGTGAAACATCGCCTCGGCAGAGGCACCGGCGCCGTTGCGACGATCTCCGGCTCTCCCGCGCGATTCACACGTGAGGAGTTCCGCGATCCTGCAGCAGCAGTGAGACAGCGCGGCATACCCGGCGCGATGACCGGCGGCGAGACGGGCGCACCGCCCACTGACATGACGCCGTTCTTCAGGAGAGACGACCAGGTGACAGGCCAGGTGCGCGATCGCATCGCCAGCGCACGCGGCAGTGCGAGCGGTGGCGCGAGCGGCGGCAGGACCGTGCCGAGTGCGGGCGGCAGTGTGGCGCCGATCGGCAGCGGCAGCGTTGCGCCGATCGGAAGAGGCAGTGTGGCTCCCATCGGGCGCAGCACGTCTCCTGAGCCGGCAGTAGTCCCGTCCACCGGTGCAACAGCTCCACGCGGCGGCGGTCAGATCGATCGAGGAACAGGCCGCACCGGAACGCAGCAGCCAGTTCAGACTCCTCGGAGCGGAGAGAGAGTCGACACTCCGCGGGAACGGACAGGCCAGCCTGCGATCGAGCGTCCGGCCACTGGAGGTACCGCCGCAGGGCGTAGCCGTTCTGTCGATCGCGGCTCCGGCGCGGCGGTTACGCCGGCGGCGCCTGCCACGCGTGAGCCGGTCGAGACGCCGCGCAGCGAGTCGTGGCGCAATCGAACCCGTTCAGACGATCCTTCCGCCGGCACGACCCCCAGCGGACGAACCGGCGCTTCGTCGACCGGCTCGCGGGATGTCCCGCGAAGGGTGATCGACCAGATCGGCGGCGCACGCGTTGTCCCGCGGGACAGTTCCGGCAGCGGAGGCTCGGCCGCTCGCGAGAGCAGCCGCAGCGGGGATTCCGGACGCGCGGTTCGTCCCAGCCCGCCGGCCAGCAGCTCAGGCTCGTCGGCCCCGTCGACACGTTCGCGCGACTCCGGCTCGTCGACACGGTCGCGTGATTCCGGCTCGTCCTCAGGCGCCTCGACTCGCTCGCGCGACTCTGGCTCCGGGTCGTCAACGCGGTCCTCAGGATCGAGCGGCTCGTCATCCTCGTCATCTTCGAGCGGGAGCCGTGGCGAGACCGTAAAGCGCGACAACTGATCGGTGCGCCCATCACGTCGCGCGAAGCGCTTTGGAGTGCGGCGGCCGCAGCCGCCGCTTTCCAGCGTGCGCGACGCGATGTCTTTGCCAGAAATCTGCGCGCGAAGGCGCGCCGGTGTTTATGCGGCTTTGAGCGCCGCGTAGCGGCAGCCGGATGGTAGCCGGGGGTGCGAAGCGGAGCGGAGCACCCCCGGTCCTTGGGAACCAACCAGTTGTGCCGCGCAGCGGCACTGGACGAGACGCGTGCATGGCCCTGAGCGCGGGCAGTGGTCCGGTGCCGCGATGTGGCACACTGTCTTTCGACAGTGACCGAGGGTCTGAGCGCGTCTGCGCTCAGACCCCCGGCTACCATCCGAAGCCGCTACGCGGCTGAGTGGAAGCCGAATCTCTCAGCCCTGCCCGTTTCCCATACAATCGTCCCAGATGTCGATCGCTCTGTTCTTCGCCCTCTACTGTCTGGAGGCGGGGCTCTTCTTTGCCATCGCACCCTGGACGCGCATCTGGACGCTCAATCCTCTGCTGAACGAAAGCGCGCTCGTCGCGCTCTGGGCGGGCAACCCGTTCGTTCGTGGTTTCATCTCAGGATTGGGAGTCGTCCATGTGATCGTCGGGGTGCGTGAACTGGTCCGCCTGGCGAAATCGCGTGAGAGGAACGACGCGTTGTGAGCACGACGAATCGCGGGTGAGCGATGAGACGGATACTGATCGTCGAAGACAAGGAATCGCTCGCGCAGATGCTCCGCGAGGCGATCGAAGCGGACGGCTTCGAAGTCGATGTCGCCTCCTCGGGGAGCGCCGCAAGGCGCTGGCTGGCCGAGGGACGGCGATACGTAGCCGTTCTGACCGACCTTCGGCTCCCCGGTGCAGACGGAATCGCGGTACTGAGACAGGCGAGGGAGAGCGATGCCGACTGCCCGGTCGTCGTCATGACCGCCTTCGGAACGATCGAGAATGCTGTCGAGGCGATGAAGCTCGGCGCGTATGACTTCATCGAGAAGCCGCTCGATCTCGACCACCTGTCGATTCTGTTGCGGCGCTGCCGCGAACATCGGGATCTGCGTCACGAAAACCTTCTGCTGAAAGAGGAGTTTCAGAAGCGGTATGGTCTTCCGGCGATCGTAGGCGACTCTGCACCGATTCTCGAGATATCCCAGGCGATCCAGCGAGTGGCACCTACTGATGCCACGGTTCTGCTGCAGGGGGAGTCAGGCACCGGGAAGGAGCTGTTCGCCCGTGCGATCCACCAGCTCTCTCCACGCCGCACGCGTCCGTTCGTTGCCATCAACTGCGCGGCGATCCCCTCGACTCTGATCGAGAACGAGCTCTTCGGCCACGAAAAGGGAGCGTTCACTGGTGCCGGCGCCCGGCAGATCGGTCGCTTCGAGCTCGCCGATGGAGGCACCGTGTTCCTCGACGAGATCGGCGAGCTCGAGCACGGGGTACAGTCCAAGATCCTCCGCGTCCTCCAGGAGCGCAGCTTCGAGCGCGTTGGCGGCACAACGCCGATCGAAGTCGACGTACGCGTCATCTGCGCGACGAACCGCGATCTCGAGCAGGCGGTTCGCGATGGCACGTTCCGGGACGATCTGTTCTTCCGCGTAAATGTCTTTCCAGTCACCATCCCGCCTCTTCGCGCGCGACGTCAAGACATCGACGCACTGGTCAACTTCTTTCTGCAGCGCTTCGCGCGTGAGCTCGGGCGTCCCGGCCTCGACATCACCGAACCCGCACGCGAGATCATGCGTGCGCACGACTGGCCGGGCAACATCCGCGAGCTGCAGAACTGCATCGAACGGGCTGCGATCCTCTGCGATGGCAATGTCATTCAACCTCGCAATCTGAGCATCGGAGCCGCGCAGCCGCGCGGAGAGGGACTGAGAGGAGCGGTCGATCTGTCAGGGACCCTCGGAGATGCCATCGACCGGACCAGCAGACTGATCGAGCGTCTCAAGATCACCGACGCCGTCTCGGCCTCCACCTCCAGGGCGGAAGCCGCCGAACTCCTCGGCGTATCGCAGCGATGGCTGGCGGCGAAAATGAAAGAGCTGGAGATCGAATGAGCATCCCCACTTCACGCGACGTCGTAGCCTTCCTCAACGAGCGATTCGAAGCCCGCGGTCTTCCGTACCGCATCGAGCACATCGCCGTGCTGCCGTACGTGAATCCGATGTGGATGGCGAACTGGGATGTCCCTCAACTCGCCGACGCCCCCGAACAGAACATCATCGAGGAGGAGCTGCGCGAGGCCCGCTGGCAGTACCCACAGGTCATGGAAGAGTTCTAGCCGTTTGTAGCGCGGGCGTCCTCGCCCGCCAGGAACCCGGCACGCGCCGATTCACGACGTCGCGTCCGGCGTCTACTTTGTCCGCGATGCGTATGTTGGCGGATGCACGTTGTTGGAAAGCGGCGGCTGAGGCCGCGCGCACTCCAAAGCGCTTCGCGCGACGAAGAGTTACGAGGCTCGAAGCGAGGAACTCGGAGGAACCGAGGAACTCCGCGGAACTCCATCCCGCGTCACTCCGCGCCGGCCGGTGGCGAGATGCCGAGGAGCGTGGAGACGAAGCGCGCGATGCGGGTCTGGGGGAGGTCGGCGTACTGGCCGGGACGCGTTCCGGCACCCCAGGCGATCAGGGTGGTGTGGAGCTCGCGATGGGCGACGTTGGCGCCGTGCAGGCCGAACGGCTGACGGTCGATCAGGACTGGTGGTTCACTTGAAGCGGAGGTCGCGACATGCGCAGGAGCCCAGGCGATCAGATCTCCGCTGTGGTGATGATGCCCGGATCCTTTGCGTTCGATCCGTTCGAAGTGCCCGCTTTTTGCGAGCATTTCGAAGACGGCCTCGCGATCATCGGGATCGCCGAAGCGGTAGATGTGTGCGAGGTTTCCGGCGGTGAATGCTCGCCATCGCGGTGCGAATCCCTGTTCTTCGAGCAGGCGATTGATCCGCAGTTCCCGATTAGCCTGCAGGAGGCCGTGGTCGCCGGTGACGAGAAGCGCGTCACGCGCCGGGTCGAGCAGAGGAAGGAAGGAGGCGATGGCACGATCTGCTGCTTCCCAGGACGCACGGATCGTCGATTCGCCGGCAGGATTGCCGAGCAGGGCGTGGGTCGCCTCGTCAATCTGCGGTTGGTAGAGAAGAAGGAGGTCGAACGACATGCGGCGGATGCTCATCGCCTGCGCCACCGTGTAGAAGGTGGCGAAACGCTCTACCTGTTCGCGGAACGTGTCGATATCGATTGCGATGGAGCTTTCCGGAGCCCCAGGCCAGAAGCCCGCGGTGTCGTCGAGCATTTCCCTGAAGTAGTCGGGCCAGGCGTTGCTGCGCGAGATCGCGCCCCAGTAGATCGTCGTGTCGAGTCCGGGCGAGGTACGGGTCAGCTTGGACCACGACCCGTACAGACCGTTCGATCGTTTGGATACGGCGAACCAGCCGCGCGGGTCGAGTCCGATCTCCTCGCTGTCGACCTCGACGAACAGGGAGTCGTAATTTTCGACTCCATCGTTCGTCGTGTCGTACGCCACGATATCGACGTCGGCGCGGAGGGTAGAAGTCGCTTGCCAGTCGATTCGAGCTCGCATGACCGGGCTGAATGATGTCCGTCGGAGCGGGCGACGCGACCAACCTGGTGGCACCCATTCCCTGTGGAAGTCGGCACGGGTCAGCTCGATGATCCGGGCGCTGGTGAGTGGCGGCGTCCAGGCGAGCCCGAAGTCGGCGGTTCTCCGCGGTGAGCCGCCATCGACGCTGGGGAAGGAAACGGCTCCGACGCGCTTGCCCTGCCTGCGAGCAGCTTCGACGATCGTCTCGACATCGGTGTCGACCTCGAGTCCCCTGGTGGTTCGGGTTGAAGGCGTGCCGGGCAGATGGAAACGATTCGAGACGATTCCGGTTCGCTCCGGAGGTGCGCCGGTCAGGATGGAAGCGTGAGTCGTTGATGTGAGCGTCGGCTCCACAGGGATGACGCGCGCCACCGAACCCTCGCGTGCGATTCGGTCGAATGCCGGCAGGCCGCTCTGCCGCGCGAGAGCGTCGGCGCCCATGCCGTCGAAGGACATCAGAATCACCCGCTCGGCTCTGCCGGTCGCCTGCAGCGGCGTCGAGGAACTTACGGGTGAGCTCTCTGGTGAGGGGAGGGGAGTGCAGGCTGCCAGTAAAACGGCAAAGCCGAGCGCGAAACGTCGCGCTGATCTCGTTGCAGCGTGGCGTTCAGAAGCTCGGCGGTCAGAAAGCGAAGGATCGGGGAACCGTGAAATCAATGATCCAGGCTCCGGAGAATCTTCGCGCGGTACTCCTTCGCCTTCGCGATTGCGGCATCTTCATCGACCGTCAGGAGTTGCCGGCGCCGCATCAGGATCTTTCCATCGACGATCGTCGTGACGACGGACGTCCCCGAGGCCGCGTAAACGATCGCAGATTCGACCGAGTAGACCGGCTGGGACCTGCTCTGCTCGAGATCGATGATGGCGATGTCGGCTCGTTTACCGGTTTCGAGCGTGCCGATTTTGTCGGCGAGACCGAGAACCTCTGCGCCGCCGATCGTTGCCATCCGCAAAACATCCCGTGCGCTGATCGCCTTCGGGTCCTTTTGCGTCACCTTCTGCAGCCTGGCGGCACTCGCCATCTCCTCGATCATGTCGAGATTGTTGTTGGAGCCGGCGGGGCCGTCGGTGCCGAGTCCGACCTTCATTCCGGCGCGGAGCATCGCGACCACCGGAGCGATCCCCGAGGCCAGCATCTGATTGCTCTCAGGGCAGTGGACGACACCGGTCTTCCGTGCAGCGAAGGTCTTGATCTCTTCGGGTGTCAGCCAGACGCCGTGCGCGGCAACGACGTCATCTCCCAGAAATCCGATCGAATCGAGGTAGGCGCCGGGTGTCATCCCGTTCTGCTTTTCGCCGACCTGGCGCAATTCGTCTTCGGTCTCCGATACATGGATGAGAATCGGCACACCGAGCTCGGTGGCCAGTGCCCTGACCTCGCGAAGATGCTCGGTGGAAACCGTGTAGGGTGCGTGTGGTGCGAATGCCGGTGTGATCAGCGGATCTCCCTTCCACTGGCGCACGTACTCGCGCATATAGGCGATGCCTTCTTCCCACGTCTTGTTGTCGGGGGCTGGGAAGTCGATCAGCGTCTCGCCGAGAACGCCGCGAAGTCCTGCCGCTTTCGTTTCCCGTGCGATGTCGGACTCGAAGTAGTACATGTCGGCGAACGTCGTCGTACCGGAACGGATCATTTCCGCCGCCGCGAGTCGCGTTCCCCACTTCACAAAGTCGCGATCGACGTTCTTCGCCTCCGCGGGGAAGATGAAGTTCGTCAGCCAGTCCATCAGATCGCGATCGTCCGCGATGCCGCGAAACAGCGTCATCGGCACGTGCGTGTGGGCGTTCACGAATCCGGGAATCACGGCCATTCCCCCGGCTCGGATGAGCGTTCTCGCTCGGTAGCGCGAGTCAATCTCTGCGGATGGACCTACCGCCACGATCGCGCCGTCGCGGATGGCAACCGACCCGCGATCGATGTTGGGGCCGGCCATGGTCACGACCGTTCCACCGGTGATGAGGATATCGACGCGCTCGGCTGTATAGGCAGCAGTTCCAGTCAGCAGAACGAAGAGTGCGACGGCGAGGCGACGAAAGAGGCTCATGGCTCCAAAAGTAGCACAGGCAAGCCAGCTTCAGGAGCCCGCCCTGGGACCCCTGATCGAGATTGGCGGCGGGCTGCTCCCTCCGCTCGATCTCATGTTTCGATGAATCGTTCACGCTGGAAAGCGGCGCCCGCGACCGCCGAACTCCAACGCGCTTCGCGCGTCATGATGGGCGCATGAAAGACCCGGCCTACTTTCTTCCAGACCTGCCAGAAGGCACCCCGAGCGGGCGCGTGGGCGGGCATGCGAGGGGCCTGGCAGGCTGCGTACTCCGTAACGCCAGCGGCAGTCCTGGTGAGGCTACTTCGTTTTTCGTACCCTTGAAACCTCTGGTGGCGCCCCTCCATGTCGCTCGATCTCATGCTTCGATGAATTGCGCACACTGGAAAGCGGCGTCTGCGGCCGCCGCACTCGTATGCCGGGCATGTTCGACGGCTAGGAAGTTAAAGTCTTCTCCCAACCTGATGGAGGTGAAGGGTAGCGAAGCGCAGGGCGTATCGTGAGAAATCGTCCCAAGGAAGCGTGGAGCAAAGGCGCGAGCCGATGAACAAGAACGTGATGAGAGGCTGGCCGGAGCGGACGAGCGGGCGAGTCACCGCGAAGTCCATATCCATCAAGGCTCCGGAAAGTAGATCACGCGGATGTGCGCCGGAAGCAGTCGAACTTACCCCGGGAGAGCTGGGAAGCGGTCGAAGGACTGGGAAAGCCGGGAGGCAATCTGAAGAGCGACCCAGCAGTCAGCAGAAGGCGTAGTAGGTGCCAGTGGCACTGAAGGCCTGAACGGTCCCCTCGCTGAAGTGGCGAGGGTAAATGGAGAGGGAAGTAGGCCCGCGAACTTCAATGAGTCGAGAACGTCAGAACAGTCAGCGACAACTGAGCTACCGGCCGGCCGGAAAGGGTGAAGCCCCGACCACCCGTGGCGGAGAGACGGATCAAAGAGCGAACGCGGCGAACGAACCCCCGAGATACGGCACGGAACTGATGGAGGAGATCTGTAAGCGAGGGAATGTAAGGGCAGCACTCGAGAGAGTGGTCAAGAACAGCGGAGCACCGGGAGTTGACGGGATGCATGTGAGTCAGCTCCGGGGTCACCTGAATAAACACTGGCCGCAAATCCGACAGGTATTGGTCGAGGGGAAGTACAAACCGCTGCCGGTCCGGAGGGTCGAGATCCCGAAGGCCGACGGAGGGGTTCGCCTTCTCGGCATACCGACGGTGGTGGACCGGCTGGTGCAACAGGCGATTCTGCAGGTGCTGCAACCAAAGTGGGACGAGACCTTCTCTGATCACAGCTACGGGTTTAGGCCGAACCGTCGGCAACACGATGCAATCACCGAAGCGCAGCAGTACATCGCCGAGGGATATGCATGGGTGGTCGACCTCGACCTGGAGAAGTTCTTCGACCGCGTGAATCACGACCGGCTCATGAGCCAGCTCGCGAAACGCGTGGAAGACAAACGCCTCCTCAAGCTGATTCGCAGCTTTCTGGAGGCCGGAGTGATGATCGGAGGAGTGGTCTCCTCAACCGACGAGGGAACGCCGCAAGGAGGACCCCTGTCGCCTTTTCTGTCGAACATCGTGCTCGATGAATTAGATCGGGAGTTGGAGCGACGAGGGCATCGATTCGTCCGGTACGCGGATGATTGCAATATCTACGTGAAAACCGAACGGGCGGGCCGGCGCGTGATGGATAGCATCAGCAGGTTCGTCACGGACAAGCTCAAGCTCAAGGTCAATCTTCAAAAGAGCGCGGTAGGGAGGCCCGAAGAACGCAAGTTCCTAGGGTTCACCTTTCGCACCACCAAAGGCAAAGTCGAGCGACTGATCTCGGCCCAGTCAATGAAGCGAGTGCGACAGAAGATCCGAGGGTATACCAGTCGAACGCGCGGTAAGAGTCTGAGCGACGTGATCGCGGGGCTGAACTCCTATCTGGGTGGCTGGGCTGGCTACTACCGCTTCACCGAAGTTCCCGCTCAACTTGCAAATCTCGATCGATGGACCCGACGCCGATTGCGGGCCTACTTGTGGAAGCAATGGGAAACGAGTTCACGACGGTTCCGCGAGCTACTTCGGCTCGGAGTGCACCGTCGCCTCGCCAAGGCTGCCGCCGGAAGCTCGAAGGGCTGCTGGGCCATGAGCCACGTCAAAGCACTCGACGTGGCGCTGAACAACAACTTCTTCGCCAACGCAGGACTTCGCCCTTTAGCCCGTGCATGATCTTCAACCAGCCGAACCGCCGTGTACGGACCCGTACGCACGGTGGTGTGACAGGGAAAGCGGGTGACCGCCTACCTATGTCGATCAAAGCGCTTCGCGCGACG
>DASVLC010000288.1:0-5027 GCA_036385045.1 Thermoanaerobaculia bacterium
TTCGAACGGCGCACTCGACAGAAGACGGAACAAGGTGCCGGCAGGTGCGCGCTGGTGGGGCGTCGGCAAGGGATCCCTCTCCGTCCTCCGCCCCTCTCACCCGCCCACCCACCCCCGGGGCTCCGGCGGCTCGGGATGACAGGCGGATGACAGGCATGTGATAGTCGTAACCCCGAGGAACCCCGAGGAACTCCGAGGAACCGAGGAACTCCGAGGAACTATCACCCCCCCCCGCGATAGACTCCGCCGCATGAAGATTGCTTTCATCGGACTCGGTGCGATGGGTTTCCCGATGGCCCGTCATCTCGCGAAAGAGCATGAGGTCGTTGTCTGGAATCGGACGCGCGAGAAGGCGCAACGCCACGCGAGCGAGTGCGGCACCGCGATGGTGGACGACCTCGCCGGCTGCGCGAACGCGGAGGTCATCATCACGATGCTGCCGACGAGCGTCGAGGTCGACGAGATCGCTGATCGGCTGCTGCCGCACGTCAGGCCCGGTACGCTCTGGATCGACGCCACGAGTGGAGACCCGAACGCCAGCCGGCTGACGGCGGCACGGCTCGCGGCGGCAGGCATTCAATTCGTCGACGCGCCGGTTACCGGTGCGATCGTCGGAGCAGAGAATGCGACGCTAACGATCATGATCGGTGGCACGAGCGAGAACTTCGAGCGGGCGAAAGATGTCCTGCGTCTCAACGGGAAGACGATTATTCATGTCGGGGAAGTCGGTTCCGGCCATGCGATCAAGGTTCTGACGAACAGCATCATGGGCGCGACTGTCTGGATCACCGCGGAGTGCCTGCTGCTGGCGAAGCAGCTCGGCATCGACATGAAGACGGCGCTCGAAGTGACGAATGCCGGCAGCGGACGCTCGAATGCGTCGGAGAACCTGCTGCCGTTGCGCCTCCGCGATCACCAGTGGCCGCTCGTCTTCAAGCTCGCTCATCACGACAAGGACATCCGGATCGCCGCCTCGCTCTCTCACCAGCAGCATGCGTCGACGCCGATGCTCGCGTTGACCCAGCAGCTGTTCTCGGGCGCGCTCCATCAGCTCGGCGAGGGGGCCGACTACATCGAAGTCGCAAAGATCGTCGCGAAGATGAACGGAACCAACTGGGAGTAGCCGGAAGTGCGGGGTTCGGTTGACGCTCTGCTGAGAGTTTCTTACTCTGTTAACCGGTAACCTCAAGGAGCCCCTCATGACCCTCATCCCCCTCGCCGCCTCTCTGGTTCTTCTGCTCTTCGCCGTCCTGTTGTCGATGAACAACCGGCAGGAGAGTCTGGTTTCGCTCACCGCTGGAGCCGTAAGCACTCTCCTGCTTGGCATGCAGGAGTTGTGGGCAGCAATTGCGCCGGGCGTTGTCGGCAATGTGCAGGCCTTGCACGTCGCGGCGTCGGTCGGGTTTACCGCCACCGCGGCTCTTTTTGCTCGCCTGGCCGTCCGGAACTTTCAGACTCGCCGGGTCGCGCAGTAGCGTTCCAGGCGGAGACCTGCGAAACCTGCGAATGTCGCGGCGACGCATGTCGTGACCGCCTCCGCGGCCATGAGCCGCGCCGGAAGGTTATCGAGGCACCACATTCCGGCGACCTCTCCAGCGCCCCTGCCAGGGCGCGAACTCGTTAGGCTCCCGATACCGGTGGCGTCGCTGGCGCTCCACCACCCGCTACCATCCGTCGCGCCTGCCGGCGCGTTCAAGTGAGCATGAAGTGTCTAGACTGCCGCGCGCGTGGCAACGACGTCGAGCGTCTCGCGGACGAAAGGCATGGGGCTCACTCGTTTTCTCGGGCCCGGGCCCGGGCCCGCGCCCGAGCCCGGCCTTTGACTCTCAAGTGGGTAGGGGGCGTGCCCGTCTCAGAACGTCCCGCGGTACAGCCCGCCGTCGATCTGTAGTGACGCACCCGTGACGTAGCTAGCGCGCTCGCTGCAGAGGAAGGCGACGACGTCGCCGAGCTCGGAAGGGCGCCCGAAGCGTCCGAGCGGGATGAGCCGCTGCGATCTCTCGACATATTCGTCAGGGGTGATTCCCTGCTCCTTCGCTCGGATCTCGGCGAGATGTGTCTGACGACCGGTGAGGTAGTGCCCGGGCAGGACGGCGTTAACCAGAATCCCGTCACGTGCAACCTGGTCGGCCAGCGTCTTCGTCAGCGCCGACAATCCTGCGCGAAGCGTGGAGCTGACCGTGAGAAGCTCGACCGGCTGCTTGGCGACGAATGAAGTGAGGTGAACGATCCGCCCCCATTTCCGCTCCAGCATCCCGGGAATCACGAGTCTGCAGAGCCGGACGACATTCAACAGAGTCGAGTCGATCCCGCTGCGCCACTGGTCTTCCGTGAGCGAGAGGAAAGGGGCGGCGGGAGGGCCTCCCGTGTTCGTGACGAGAATGTCGACCGGTCCGAATCGTGCGACCGTCTCCCGATGCCAGCGCTCGAGGTCCTCGGGCCGTGAGACATCACAGGCGACAGGGAGGACCTCGACGCCGGAACTCGCAATCGCCTCAGCGGCAGGCGTCAGCCCCTCGAGCGAACGCGAGCAGATCGACAGACGGCATCCTTCGGCGGCGAGTGACTCCGCGATCGCCCTGCCGAGGCCTTTCGACGCGGCAGCAACCATCGCGACGCGATTTCGGATTCCAAGGTCCATATGCGGTCAAGATATCATCCGCCGCCATGCCCGACTGTCCCGCATGTAGCTCTACCAACGTCCGGCGAGGCGGCTCTGCGATCTGGATCGTTTACCTCGTCTTGATCGCTCTGGCCCTCCCCGCGGTGCTGGTCTTCGAAGTGAAGGCCGGGCTGGTCGGCGGGATCATGATCCTGGCAGTCGTGGCGGCGCACCTGATCCTTCGGCAGCAGGTCTGCCTCGCCTGTGGTCATCAATGGAGGCGGTGAGTCGCACGATTCCCTCCGTCCATCCTCGACCCCTCAGCCGGGCCCTTGGGATGACAAACCGCCGTAATCGTGTTACTTGGCCGGAAACCGATGCCTGACCCCCAGTACATCCGCAACTTCTCGATCATCGCGCATATCGACCACGGCAAGACCACGCTGTCGGATCGACTGCTGCAGATGACCGGCGCCGTTCAGCAGCGCGAGATGCACGAGCAGATGCTCGATGACATGGATCTCGAGCGTGAACGGGGGATCACGATCAAGGCTCGCGCCGTGACGTTGAACTACCGTGCGAAGGACGGTCAGGAGTACGTCTTCAACCTCATCGATACGCCGGGACACGTCGACTTCAGCTACGAAGTCTCCCGCAGTCTGGCTGCCTGCGAGGGGGCGATTCTGGTCGTCGATGCCACTCAGGGTGTCGAAGCTCAAACGCTCGCCAACAGCTATCTGGCGATCGAGAATGACCTCTCAATCCTGACGGTGATCAACAAGGTCGATCTTCCATCGGCCGACCCGGAGCGTGTGCGGGAGCAGATCGAGAATGTGATCGGCCTCGACGCGCACGACGCCGTTCTCGCGTCGGCGAAGGCAGGAATCGGAGTCGCCGAGACTCTCGAGCGGATCGTCACCAGCATTCCGCCGCCGAAGGGCGACCCGAACGCCCCTCTCCGCGCGCTCCTGTTCGACTCCTGGTACGACCCATATCGCGGGGTCATGTGTCTGGTCCGGATGATCGACGGCGAGCTGCGCCGCGGCATGAGAATCAAGTTCATGTCGACAGGACGCGAGTACGAGTTGCACGAGATGGGGACGTTCCGCCCGAAAGCGACTCCAGCCGACTCCCTTGGCGTCGGAGAGGTCGGTTTCTTCTCGGCCAACATCCGCGACATCGTGCAGGCGAAGATCGGCGACACGATCACCGAGGCGAAGCAGAATCCCGAACCGCTGCCTGGCTTTCAGGAAGTGAAGCCGATGGTGTTTGCCGGGCTCTTTCCGATCATCACCGAGGAGTACGAGAACCTGCGGGACGCGGTGGCGAAACTGAAGCTGAATGATGCGTCGTTCTCGTTCGAGCCGGAGAACTCGGTGGCCCTCGGATTCGGCTTTCGCTGCGGCTTTCTCGGCCTCCTTCACATGGAGATCATCCAGGAGCGTCTCGAACGCGAGTTCAACCTCGAATTGCTGACTACGGCGCCGGGAGTCCGCTATCGGGTGACCCTCACCGACGGCGAAGAGATCGAGGTTGAGAACCCGCAGAAGCTCCCCGATCCGGCGAAGATCGCGAAGATCGAAGAGCCGTTCTTCGAGGTGACGATGCTGACGACCGATGAGTATGTCGGTCCGATTCTCGCGCTCGCAATCGACCGCCGCGGTACGCAGAAGAAGCTCGAATACGTTTCGGCGAACCGCGTGATGATCGTTTACGAGATGCCGCTGAATGAGGTCATCCTCGACTTCTTCGACAAGCTCAAGTCGATCTCCCGCGGCTACGCCTCGCTCGACTACCAGTTCATCGGCTACCGCGAGAGTGATCTGGTGAAGATGGACATCCTGGTGAACGGCGAGCCGCTCGACGCGCTCTCGTTGATCGTGCACAAGGACAAAGCGTTCGGGCGAGGCAAACTGCTCGTCGAGAAGATGAGAGAGTTCATCCCGCGGCAGATGTTCGAAGTCGCACTTCAGGCGGCCATCGGCAATCGAATCGTCGCGCGCGAAACCGTGAAAGCGCTCCGCAAGAACGTTCTCGCCAAATGCTATGGCGGTGACATCTCGCGCAAACGCAAACTCCTCGAGAAGCAGAAAGAGGGGAAGAAGCGTATGAAGCGCGTCGGCAAGGTGGAGATCCCGCAGGAAGCCTTCCTCGCGGTCCTCAAGATCGACTGATCGCCGACTGCTGCCCAGCCCCCCGCGCTGCACACCTCGCTCCGAATAACTTCTGGCACGTTTTGCGCTCTATGACTGGGCGATGGCGTGACAAAGTTTGATCGCGCCGAATTCGACGAAAGTCTTTGAATAGCCGTTGTTCGAGGTGATCCGCGACCCTTGAGTGGACCGGATGAAATCCTGCGGAGGTCACTTCCCTCACGGCGGGGGACGACCATGAGGTCTCTTGGCGCAACAGCGTTTCTTTTCAC
>DASVLC010000289.1:0-1982 GCA_036385045.1 Thermoanaerobaculia bacterium
TCGGCTTGCCCCGCGAATCATCGCTCTCACGCTCAGATCACTCCCTTCGTACTCGGTACTTCCGAGCCGACGATCTGCTTCGCCTCACGCATCGCCACCGCAAACGCCTTGAAGATCGCCTCTGCGGCGTGATGCCCGTTCCGGGCGCGAAGAAGGTCGACGTGAATGTTGCACGAGCACTTGTTTGCGAACGACTTGAAGAATTCTTCGACGAGCGCGAACGGGAAGTCTCGGTGAACGAGGAGCATTTCACGGTCGATCGGGGCTTCGAAGACGAGGAACGGCCTGCCGGAGAAATCGATCACGACGCGCGCGAGTGCTTCGTCCAGAGGGACGTAGGCGTGACCGAAGCGGCGGAGGCCGCGCTTGTCTCCGAGCGCCTCGGCGACGGCCTCGCCGAAGACGAGGCCGACGTCCTCGACGGTGTGGTGGTAGTCGATCCAGGTGTCGCCGGTCGCGATCACGTCGAGGTCGATCTGGCCGTGCTTTGCGACCGCTTCGAGCATGTGCGAGAGAAAGCCGACCGGCGTTTCGATCGATGACCGGCCTGTGCCGTCCAGATTGACCGTCAGAGAGACTGACGTTTCACGTGTCGTTCGTTGCCTTACAGCGGTTCTCATGCGATCTCCTGGAGTGAAGTGAGGAATCGGTCGTTCTGCTCGCGGGTGCCGATCGTGACGCGAAGACAGTTTCGGAGGCCGGGATAGGAAGAGACGTCGCGGATGAGAATTCCATCGGCGCAGAGCTGGTCGAACGCGGAGTTGCAGCCGGTCCGATCGAGACGGAACGTCACGAAGTTTGCGCTGCTCGGGAAGGGGGTGATGCCGTCCATGTCGAGCAGGAATCGCATGAGCCGTTCTCGTTCTCGTGTCAGCCGCGCGACGTTCGCGTCGCGCAGGTCGCGTCGTTCGAGGGCAAGACTTGCGATCGCTTCACTCAGCACGTTGAGGCTGTAGGGGAGCTTTACCTTGCGGATCTGCCGGCAGGTCTCGGCCGTCGATGCGAGCCAGCCGACGCGCAGACCGGCGAGCCCCCACGCTTTCGAGAACGTGGAGAAGGTCACGAGTCGTTCGTTCAGCGGGGCGATGGCAGCGGACAGCGGTACTGCGGACGGATCGTCAGCATCCGCAAAGTCATCGTAGGCGCGGTCGTAAAGGACGGTCGCTCCTGTCGCGAGCAGTCGTTCGAGTCCGCCGACCGGCATCACGCCACCGGTCGGATTGTTGGGCGAACAGAAGATCACGACCGCGTCGCGCAGACCGGATAGCACGCGGATCATTTCGTCCAGCGGCAGCTCGCCGCGGGCCGGGTCGAACTCGATTGGAACCGGCAAACCGCCGGCGACGGTGACCAGCTTTTCGTAGAGCGTGAACGTCGGCGTCGGAATGACGACGGGTGTTCCCGGCCCGACGAACGTGCCGATCGCTGCTGCGAGCAGTTCGTTTGAGCCGTTCCCGACGAGGATCTGTTCCGGGGTCAGGTCGTAGGCGACCGCCAGAGCTCCACGAAGAGTCGACGACTCGAAGTCGGGATAGCGGTTCCATGGCTGCTCCTCGAGACGAGCAAGTACTTCCCGCTTAAGCTCGACCGGGAGGTCGGAGGGGCTTTCATTCTGGTTGAGTTTGATCTCCGCCTCGCGCAGTTCCAGCGTGTAGGCGGTCATTGCGGCGACCGTCGCTCGAGCACTCATCGCTCTTCTCCTGCTGTCGTGATGCTGGCCGCTGCTCCGGCACGAGCCTCTACCGACGCTGCGTGCAACGGCAATCCTTCGAAGCGCGCGATCGTGGCGGCTGTGGGACCGAGTTCTTCGACTCCCTCCCGCGTCAGAGTGATGACATTCGAGCGCCGAACGAAGTCATAGACGCCGAGCGGAGAAAAGAACCGCGCGCTCCCCGACGTGGGGAGCACGTGATTCGAACCGATGACGTAATCACCGGCGGCGGGAGGGGACCATGGGCCGCAGTAGATGGCGCCCGCATTCC
>DASVLC010000290.1:0-14282 GCA_036385045.1 Thermoanaerobaculia bacterium
ACAACAGTACATTCAGTCCCGCGAGCAGCAGGTGAGGGATGACGTCGGCAATCGTTGTTATGTTGCCTGTGTTGCCATGGCAGAAGACCGCGCTGGCGACAGGTTTATCGGATCGGCAATACCAGGCGTAGAGACGCTCGCCGTCTGGAGTGTCGATCCAATGCTCCTCGAATGCAGCGGGAGGAATGCCGTAGTCGGACGGATCCCAGCTCAGGACCGGATCGGACTGAGGGCAGAAGAGCTGGGTGTGGCGATAGACGCGTCGTCCGATGTCGATCGCAGCCAGAGCAGCTCCGCTGACCAGAAGCGGCAGTCGTACCGTGTCAGAGAGAGCCTGTTGTTTCTTCCGTTTGCGTCGCCTTTGCATCCTCACTCGGTATCGGTCAGCAAGACCTTTGCCGTGCTAGAGTTCGCCCGGTGAGGTTCGTCGAATCACGGGTCCGTGTGCGTTACAAAGAGACGGACCAGATGGGGATCGCCCATCACTCGAACTATCTCGTCTGGTTCGAAATCGGGCGTACGGACCTCTGTCGAGCCACAGGGATTTCCTACTCCGACATCGAGCAGCGCGGCTACCTGCTCGTCGTCACCGGGATCTCCTGCCGGTACCGGACCCCGTTCCGCTACGACGATGAGGTCGTGATCCGTACGTCGGTCGGCGAGGTTGCGAGCCGCTCGATCCGGTTCGCGTACGAACTGTACGACGCAGGCGGTTCCGAGCTCCGAGCGGACGGCTCTACCTCGCATCTCTGGCTCAATCGTGAGACGCGACGCCCGGTGAGGGCGGATGCAGAGGTGATGAAGGCGTTCGAGCCGTACCTTGGGGGGTAGTTCTGAGGACTCATCTCGCGGGAGAAAAAGCCGGGCTCGGGCTCGGGCCAGAGTCTCACTCGGTCGGGCGGCGGGATCTGCTGGCAGAAGGATGATCGTTCGGAGGAGAGATATTGGTCTCGCGATGTCTTTCCCGAGCCCGCGCCGGCGCCCGAGCCCGCGCCCGGTCTTTGACTCTCAAATCTCTGATCAGGCTAAAGCTGCGTGAATCTGCCGGTCAGGTACTGATCGGGGTTGGCCTCGAAGGTCTTTTTGTTCGCCTCGGACGAAAAGTAGTAAATCCGCCCCTTGTACTCGAAGGTCGGAGTCGTGAAACGCATCGAGATCTTGCTCCCGTCGATCGGATCCATGGCGATGGCGGGCGAGAAGGGGAGAGAGGCTCGAAGCTGTTCATCCTCGGGGGATAGCACGACGGCCACCGGACTCGCCCCCGCCTGAACCCTCGGCTTCAAAGGTGGGGCCTCGTCGAAAAGCATCGGCGGGAGATGCAGAGGGGCGGGCGTCGGTGGCGCCGTATGGATCGTCTGAATGTCGGCCGCTGACGCCTGATCCGGGGGAGCCGAATCGCAAGCGGTGAGGAGAATAACGGCGGCGAGAAAGGCGAGGTACTTCATCGGTAAACGTCTGTGCGAAGGATACGCCAGATGGCGGTCGCGGAGTGCCGCGACCTCGCTCCGCGCGAGGCGACAGGGAAGGCATTGGTGCCCGAGGCCGGACTTGAACCGGCACGGATCTCTCCACACGCTTCTGAGACGTGCGCGTCTACCAATTCCGCCACTCGGGCAATGCCTTCGTTGAACGGCTACTCGAATGCGCCTGAGCTGTGTGTCGCCACGCACGTGAGGCGAGCACTCGAGGCCGGCGATTCTCGGCTGCACGCTCAGGAATGTCAATCGCTCCACCTGAAATTCCAGAGCGAAGCTTCCCCCTCGCTGTCGAAATGGCTATGCTGGCGACCGAGTTACTCAAGGACCGATGTCCCTCACCACGCCCCCCGTGGCGCCTAAAGCAGCGGTCGAACATTCACGACCTTCCAGCCGAGAAATGCTGTCAACCGAGATCTGGAACCTTCCGAACGCGCTCACGCTGCTGCGGATCTTCATGGTCCCGTTTCTGGTCGTGGTGCTTCTTACGAAGTTCGATGGGCGTGAATTCGTCGGCCTCGCCATCTTTCTGTTCGCTGCGATCACCGACTTTTTCGACGGCTGGATCGCACGCCGCAGGAATCAGACGACGCGGCTCGGTGCACTGCTCGACCCGATTGCCGACAAGCTGCTGATGTCGGCCGCCTTCATTTCTCTGGTCGAGATCGACCCGGTCCACGTCCCCGCGTGGATGGTCGTGATCATCATCGGACGCGAATTCGCCGTTTCCGGGCTCCGGTCGATTGCCGCGCAGCAGGGGGTCACGATTGCCGCTTCGTCACTCGGCAAGGGGAAGATGGTCTCGCAGGTCGTGGCGATCTCGCTGCTGATCCTCGGCTATGAGCTCGGCCAGTTCCGAGTCATCGGAACCGTTGCCCTCTGGGCCGTCGTGCTCTTCGCGCTGGCATCGGGAGTCGATTACTTCGTCAAGTTCGCCAGGGCGGTCCTCATCGATCAGCCGACGAGCAGCCGGTAGACGTCGTTTTTCCGCATCGCGAAGCGTTCGGCTACCGCTTTCACCGCATCATTACGCCGCATGCCGGTGGCACGCAGACGCTCGAACTCGGCGCGAATCTCTTCGGTGGAAACGGCTGATTCTTCCCGCACCGGCGCGCCGAGGATGAGAGTGATTTCTCCATAGACCCTTTCTCTCTCCAATAAGGCGGCCAGCACGACGGAGATCGAGCCGCGCAGAATCTCCTCATGGAGTTTCGTCAGCTCGCGTGCGACGCAGGCTTCCGTGTCGCCGAAGACCTCGAGGGCGTCGGCGAGTGACGCAGTCACGCGCTCCGGCGACTCATAGACGATGACCGTATGCTGCAGCGCGGCGGCCGTGCGGTAGAAATCGAGCCGCTCGCCCTGCCGGTGAGGCGTGAAGCCGAGAAAGGTGAAGGGGAGGGGAGCGATGCCGCTGGCGGCCAGCGCGAGGACGCCCGCGAACGGGCCGGGGACCGGCTGGACTTCCACTCCACGTTCGCGTGCGAGATGTACGAGTGGATAGCCGGGATCGGAAATCACCGGCATTCCGGCGTCGCTGACCAGGGCCAGCGTCTCGCCTCGCTCGATGCGAGCGATCAGGCCCGCGGCCTTCGCATCCTCGTTGTGATCGTGGTAGCTGTCGGTCGGCCGATCGATCCCGAAGTGGAGGAGCAGTTTGCGTGTATGCCGTGTGTCCTCGCAGAGGATCAGGTCGGCGGAGCGCAGCGCGTCGACGGCGCGCGGTGACATGTCGCCGAGATTTCCCAGCGGGGTCCCGACGATGAGGAGTCTGCCGGCCATCGGATTGGAAGTGTAGTCCCGGGGAGTCCCGCTCAGCGAATCGCGAAGCTTCGAGAGAGCAGGATCGCGGCTGACGAGGCAACGTTGAGCGACTCGACCCCCTCCGACATCGGAATCGACACGATCCGTGCACGTCGCATCAACTCGTCGGAAACACCTGATCCTTCGTTGCCGAAGATCAGAACCGCGTCGCGTGCCGGAGGATCGTCTGCCGCGCCGTTCATGTCGGCGGCAACCAGAGGAACACCAGAGGCGAGCAGTTCTGCGGTGGTCAGCTGCGCAACGGGAACGCGGAGAATCGCTCCCGCGGAAGAGCGGATCGCCTTCGGCGCGAATGGATCGGCGCAGCCGGGAAGCAGCAGGACTCCCGCCGCGTCGAAAGCGGCGGCCAACCGGACGATCGTTCCGACGTTTCCCGGATCCTGAACGCCGTCGAGCGCGACCGCCACCGTGTCACGGCGCGCCAGAATCGCCGTCGCGGGGTTCGAGGGACGCTCGAAGAGCGCCAGAACGCCCTGCGACGTACGAGTTCCGGCGAGCCCCTCGAACAGCTCGGATGTCAGCATCACCCAGGCCGCATCGGTGTCGTCCACCTGTGGCGCATCTTCGCTGCGAGCGAGCAACAGCGGTTTCCAGCCGGCCTCGAGCGCGTCGGCGACCGGCTTCGGACCTTCGAGGACGATCTCGTCGGCGTGGTCCCGGATTGCCGCTCGAATGCGCTTCACGAGGGGATTCTCCCGGCTGCTGATCCGTTTCATTGCCGTCACGGATCATAGCTTCATCCGGCCCGCATGCGTCCCGAGGACGCAACAGCTGTGATTGCCGTGCTTCGACTCCGTCGCCGAAGGATGATAAAAGGCAAGGGACGCCGATGACGACGACCACCCGCACCTCGATCCGCTTCAGCCACCGAGTGTCTTCGATGCAGGAGTCGCCGACGCTTGCCGTTCTGAATCGTGCGACGACTCTGGTGGCGCAGGGGATCGATGTCATCGACTTCGGACCGGGCGAGCCCGATTTCGCCACGCCGAAAGCGGTCGCCGAAGCTGGCAAGCGCGCCATCGATCAGGGATTCACGAAGTACACGCACGTCAATGGCACCAGGGCGTTGCGTGAGGCGATCGCGGAAAAGTACCACCGCGATTACGGCGTGAATCTCACTCCCGAGCACGTCATCGCGGGGAACGGCGGCAAGCAGGAATTGTTCAACGTGATGATGGCGCTGGTCACCGAGGGTGACGAGGTAATCATCCCGGTGCCGTACTGGGTCAGCTTTCCCGACCAGGTGCTCTTCGCAGGTGGAACTCCGGTGTTCGCCAGAACGAGCTCCGAGAACCATTTCCGGCCGCGCCTTTCCGAACTCGAGGCGGTCGTAACGCCGCGGACACGCGGTGTGATCATCAACTCGCCCTGCAACCCCAGCGGCGCCGTGATCCGTGGTTCAGAGCTCGAGGCGATCGTCGAATGGTGCGTCTCGCGAGATCTCTTCCTCGTTTTCGATGAGACCTACGAGCTGTTCGTCTATGAGGGCAACGAGCACGTGTCAGCCATGCGCTGGTTCGAGCAGTATCCCGAGAACATCATCATCGTGAACTCGCTATCGAAGACGTTCGCCATGACCGGCTGGCGCCTCGGATATGCGATTGCCCATCCGGAAATCATCAAGGCGCTCGGCAAGATCCAGAGCCACTCGACCTCGAATCCGAGCAGCATCGCGCAGCAGGCGGCGCTCGAGGCTCTCTCCGGCGTCGGGGAGGATGTTCAACGGATGTACCGCGCCTATCGCGAACGGCGGGCGTGGCTCGTGCCGGCGCTGAACGGCGTGGACGGAATCTGCTGCGCCGATCCCGATGGGGCCTTCTATGTGTTCCCCGACATCAGCGGCCTGTTCGGACGCGGCCCGATTCGCGATTCCCAGTCGTTCGCGAACTACCTCCTCGACGAGGCTCGCGTCGCCGTCGTCCCCGGCAGCGCATTCGGCGCCGACGAGTTCGTCCGCGTCAGCTACGCGACCTCGATGGAGCGAATCCGTGAAGGAGTAGCGAGGATCGAGGCGGCGGTGGCGAAGCTCGGTTAGGCTTTTCGTGGAGTTCCTTGGAGTTCCTCGGAGTTCCTCGGTTCTTCGGAGTTCCTGGTCTTGGTTACTCGGGGTTCCGCGGTGTTGGAGAACTTCACGCGCCGCCCGGCGCAAAATTGGCCTGTCATCCCGAGCGGGTGGCGGGCGGGTGGCGAGGGATCCCTGAGTCGGCGACCCGGGAGGGACGGGCGCCGGGCGTTGCTTTGATCACTGGCGTTCGCGCAGGACAGGGTCGTCGGCAAGGGATCCCCCTCCGTCCTCCGCCACTCACACCCGCCCACCCACCCCCGGGGCTCCGGCGGCTGCTAAGAAACTCCCAGTGTGTATGCGGGTTTCCCGAGCCCGGACCCGAGCGCGAGCCCGAATCGCAACCCGAAAAGCCGGGCGCGGGCGCGGGCGCGGGCGCGGGCTCGGGTTTCTCACTCTCAGTCGCGGCGACGCGCCGTGCCCTGGCTCGTGATGACAGGTCTGGTTCAGCAACCGGGGGAGGAACTGACCCCCCCCCGAGGAACCGAGGAACTCCGAGGAACCGAGGAACTCCGAGGAACCGAGGAACTCCGAGGAACTCCGAGGAACTCCGAGGAACTCCGCATCATCCTGCGCCCGGCCTTTCCGCCCAGCGCCGCCGGGAATGGTCTTCCTTTCCCTCCCGTTGCGCATCGGAGTCACAGCACCACAACAAGGAGAACGCGTGAAAAAGACCATCCTCACATTCGTCGCATTGAGTGTCGTGGCGACGATGGCGACCGCACAGCAGACCCCGGCAGCCGCCGCGACTGCGCAGGCCGATCCGATCGTGATCGCCGCCGGCGACGTCACCATCCGGCAGTCCGAATTCGAGGGGGCGCTCAAGACGCTTCCGGCCGAGTACCAGCAGTATGCCGTCGGCCCGGGCCGCAGGCAGTTCGCCGACGATTACCTCCGCATGAAACTGCTCGCATCCCAGGGGATGAAAGCGGGGCTCGACAAGGATCCGGAAGTGATCGCGCAGTTGAACCTGATGCGTGAGAACCTGGTGGCCAACGCTCAGCTTCAGAAGATCGAGAAGGGCATCACGATCTCGGACGACGATCTGAAGAAGGAGTACGAGGCCAACCGCGGCGAGTTCGAGAGAGTGTCGGCAAAGCACATCCTGATCGCGTTCAAGGGAAGTCCTGCGGCCCAGAGCGGCAAGCCGGAACTGACTGAAGAGCAGGCGAAGGCCAAGGCCGAGGATCTGCGCAAGAAGATCGTTGCGGGTGCCGCGTTCGAGGAGCTCGCGAAGAGCGAATCCGACGACGTCGGATCGGGCGCTCGCGGCGGCGACCTCGGCGACTTCGGTCGCGGCCAGATGGTCCCCGAGTTCGAAGCGGCAGCGTTCGCAGCGAAACCGGGTGAAGTCACGCCTGTGGTCCGGACGCAGTTCGGATATCACATCCTCAGAGTGGAATCGAACGAGCTCACCCCGTTCGACGAAGTCCGGGAGTCGCTCGAGCGAAGCGAACGACAGGAGCGGGTGCAGGCCGCCCTGGAGAAGCTGAAGACCGAGGCGAAGGTCAGTTACAACGACTCCTACTTCGGCCCTGCCACTCCGGCACCGACGCAGCCGCAGCAGAATTGAGACTCATGAGTTTCGAGCAGTGAGGAAACGGCGGCGCGAGCCGCCGTTTCCCGTTTTCAACCCCTACGGGCGGCGGTGTCGCCCCTCATGCTATTGTTTCCCTGCATGGAGATACCGTCGAAGGTTTCGATTTTCAACCGCACGCTCGAAGTCAAGGGGAAGGCGGCGACGCTCATCGCCATCAACGACCAGGGTTTCTACGAGGTCGTCCTCGAAGTTCAGCAGCGGAACCACACCGTCCTCCTGCCGATCAACGAGACCGTGCTCATCTTCAACGAACCGCTCCCGCCGACTTCTTCGGAGTTCGAGATCGAACGGTAGTTCGGAGTTCCTCGGAGTTCCTCGGAGTTCCTCGGAGTTCCTCGGGGGTCCTCGGAGTTCCTCGGAGTTCCTCGGGGTTCCTAACTCAACACTGTCGCCAAACTTCGAATGAAAAGTGCCGTGGCGCCAGGAACGATCGCTCGTCAAGGTCACCCCGAGCGGGCGGGTGGTTGGGCACGCGAGGGGCCTGTCACTGCGTACTCCGTAACGCTGAGGGCAGGGTGACGCATGCCGGGTGGGACCCCGGCGCGCGCATTACGGGTCGTCGGCAAGGGATCCCTCTCCGTCCTGCGCCCCTCACACCCGCCCACCCACCCCCGGGGCTCCGGCGGCTCGGGATGACAGGCGTGGGCGAAAGAACTCCGAGGAACCCGAGGAACCCGAGGAACCCGAGGAACCCGAGGAACCGAGGAACCGAGGAACTCGGAGGAACCCGAGGAACTCCGAGGAACTCCGAGGAACCCGAGGAACCCGAGGAACCCCGAGGAACCGAGGAACTCCGAGGAACTCCGAGGAACTCCGAGGAACCGAGGAACCCCGAGGAACTACTCCCGCGGCTTGCCGAACAGGAACGCCACCCCGACTCCGATCAGGTAGAGCAGGATCATCGGAATGGCGAGAGCGGCCTGAGTCACCATGTCGGGGGTTGGCGTGATGACGGCGGCGATGATGAACGACAGCACGATCGCGTACTTGAACTTCTGCATCAGAAACGCGGGGGTGACGATTCCGAGTCTGGCGAGGAAGAAAACGAGGATCGGCGTCTCGAAAACGAGACCGCAGGCGAGGATGATCGTGCTCGCGAACGAGAAGTAGTCGTCCACGGTCACCATGTGGGTGAATTCCTTGCCGGTCTCCACGAAGAAGCTGCACGTTGCCGGCAGAAGGAAGCGATAGCCGAAATAGCCGCCGACGAGGAAGAAGAGCGACCCCAGGATGATGAAAGGCGCCGCGAGACGCCGTTCCCGTTTGTAGAGCCCGGGCGAGATGAAGAGCCAGACCTGCAGCAGGATGACCGGTGCGGCCACGAAGATCCCGCTGAAGAACGCCACCTTCATGTAGAGGAAAAATGGCGCCGTCAGCCGCGTGTAGGCGAGCTTGTCTCCCGGGGGGAGAAACTGGGCGAGCGGCTCCTGAAGTTTCTCGAAGATCGGCTCGGCGAATGCCCAGCAAACGAGAAACCCGACCATGACCGCGATGATCGAAACCAGCAGCCGCTTGCGAAGCTCCTCGAGATGATCGAGGAACGACATCTTGGTGAGGTCCTGCTCCGGATCACCGGCGGCGGACCCGGCAGCGTAATCGGTGTCTGCGTTCATGCGGTTCAGTCGACTCGCCCCTCGGTGCGGGGGACGGGAGCTCCGTCGCCCTCCGGCGACTCAGAGGATGCGGGGGGCTCGGTTGATGTCTCGCCGGCAGCGGGATCCGGTTCCGGCACGGGCGATGGCTCCAGAGGAGGCAGTGGCTCGGTCTTTGATAGGGAGTCGAACGACGACGTGATCGAATCGAGGGTGGTGTTGATCGGCGAAGTGACCTTCTTGAGCTCCTCGAGCCTGACCTCGCGCTCAATCGAGCTCTTCAAATCATCAGTGGCCCTGCGGAACTCGCCGAGAGCCTTGCCGAGAGTCCTTCCGATCTCCGGGATCCTTCTAGGACCGAAGACGATCAGGGCGACGACGAAAATCAGGATGAGTTCCGGGACTCCGAGTGAACCGAACATGCTTAGAGGGCCTCGAACCGAGCGGTGACAGCGAAGTGAACAGACGCAGCCGTGCGAATAGTCCGCCCGTATAATGGCGTTACAGCCAGCACAGTGTAACGCGAGCGCACGCGAGAGGGCGCAAACTGATATGGCCAGAATCCTCAAAACCCGGAAGTGGACATTCTCATTGACGCTGGTGGTGGCGATCGTCGGCGCGACTCTGCTCGGCGGTCTCTACGGCAATCTCCTCTTCGGCGCGCCGTCGCAGAACAGCGAGCTGCAGAAGCGGATGAAGGAGTACACCGATCTCCTCAACGCCGTTTCCGCATGGTCAGCAGAGGAAATCGCGTCTGACAAGTTCGTCTACGCCTCGATCGACGGAATGCTTCGGGCGCTCGATCCACACACGTCGTTCCTAGAGCCGAAGGCCTACAGCGACATGCAGGATCGCCAGAAGGGCACCTTTTACGGCCTCGGGATCCTCGTCACGAAGCGGAACGATCAGGTAACGGTCATCACTCCGCTGGAGGGGACACCGGCGGCGCGGCTCGGAATCCGTGCCGGCGACGTCATCTCTGAAGTCGAAGGGGTAACGACCGACGACCTTTCGCTCGACGAGGTCGTGAAGCGCCTCAAGGGACCGAAAGGGAGTTCCGTCAGTATCAAGATCAAACGCATCGGGATGAAGGAACCGATCCCGATGACGATCGTTCGAGCGGCGATCCCGACGAACTCGATCTCGAACGTGTTGATGCTGCGGCCGGAAGTCGGCTACATCCGCATCAAGGACTTCACCGGAACGACGGTGCGCGAGCTCGATGAGGCGATGAAGAAGCTTCGCGAGCAGGGGATGAAGCGTCTCGTACTCGATCTCCGGATGAACCCGGGCGGCCTGCTCGATGCCGCGGTCGGCGTATCGGATCACTTCCTCGACAAAGGTCAGATGATCGTCTACACCAAGGGTCGGACTCCCGATGCGGCGCAGGAGTACGTTGCGCCAGGCAAGCACGAGAAGCTCGACCTTCCGGTAGTCGTTCTGGTGAATCGCGGCAGCGCGTCGGCATCGGAGATCGTCGCCGGAGCCATTCAGGATCACGACCGCGGTCTGGTCGTCGGAGAGACGACGTGGGGCAAGGGGCTCGTCCAGAGCGTTTACACCCTGCAGTACGGAGCGGGCCTGGCCCTGACGACGTCCAAGTATTTCACCCCGGCCGGCCGGAACATTCAGCGTGACTACAGCTCGGTGTACGACTACTACATGGCCGATGCGAGCGCTGAGGGCGGGGAGGAAGTCCCGCTCTCGCAGCGTGAACAGTTCCGGACCGACACCGGCCGCATCGTCTATGGAGGCGGTGGAATCACGCCGGACGTCATCGTCAAGCAGCCTGAGCTCTCCCGCACGACGCAGTTGCTGGAGGTGCGAAGCGCCATCTTCAACTACGCGGTCGCCTACGTTTCGAAGAACCCCGACGTGACGTACGAAATCGCAGTCAGCCCCGCCATGATCGAAGAGCTGATCCAGGCAGCCGTGCAGGCGGACATCGCATCCGAGCATGACATCCGCGACGCGCTGCTCAAGCCGGATGACCGCCGGTTCATCGAGCGGACGATGAAAGCGGAGATCATTGCCGCCAAGTTTGGTTTCGACGCGTCGTATCCGTATCGTCTTCAGGGAGACGCCCAGGTCGAGAAGGCGCTCGAGATGTTCCCCGAGGCGCAGAAGCTCGCGACGCTGGCCGCCGATGTCCGGGCTCGAGGCAGCGAGACTCTCGCCGGCGCCGCCGGGGCACGGGCAGAGGCAGCACCGCCGCCGGTTCATCAGTAGTCTTTCCAATTACGCGGGCGGCGGGCCAGAAGGCTCCCGCCCGCGTGCGTTCAACCCCCTTCAGTCATTCGTCGCGATGTCAGCGTGAGGTAAGCTCCCGCTCCGTAATCCGATCGGCCCGGACCGGCTTTGTTCCTGCTTCTGCCGGATGGCCGCTTTTGTGCTAACTTGTCGCCGCTTTTTGGGAAGGACTTCGTAGAGACGATGCCTGACTTCGGAAAAAAATTTACCTGCTATAGCTGCCACACAAAGTTTTACGACCTCGGCAAGCCGGTTCCGCTCTGCCCCAAGTGCAATGCAGACCAACGTGACGCCGACGACGCCCCGGTCTATGTCGCGCCGCGCAGCCGGCGAGTCGTCGAGGAACCGGTCGAAGAGGAGGAGTTCACTCCTGCTGCGACCGAGACCCCGGAAGGGGAAGAGGACGAGTATGCCGTCGTCGACGACCGTCCGGTCGAAGAAGAGACGGACGACGAAGACGAAGAATACTGAGACTGCCGGGGGGAGACCGCCGATGATCGCGCCAGCGTGCGTCGGCCGTTGGTCTCTCCGTCCGGATCCTGGGGCGAGAGCCTGCTGGAGGGATGACCATGCGTAACGTCGGGTTGCTGGGATGCATTGGTGTTCTGGTGCTGGCGCTGGTGGTGTTCGGCGTCTATTTCGTCGGTGTACGTAACAATCTCGTCGGCCTGGAGGAACAGGTCAACCAGCAGTGGGCGCAGGTCGAAAGCCAGTACCAGCGGCGTTATGACCTCATCCCGAATCTCGTCCGAACCGTGCAGGGCGCCGCGAACTTCGAGAAGTCGACTCTCGAGGCAGTCGTGAACGCACGCGCTCGGGTAGGACAGGTCGCGGCTCCGTCGGGTCCCCCGGGCGCAGCGCCGAATATCACCGGGAGCGAAGCCTCGATGAACCAGTTCGCCGCGGCCCAGGAAGGGCTGAGTGGGGCGTTGTCGCGTCTTCTCGTCGTCGTAGAGCGGTACCCCGACCTGAAGGCGAACAGCAATTTCCTCGAGCTTCAGTCTCAGCTCGAAGGTACCGAGAACCGGATTGCCGTCGAGCGCCAGCGCTACAACACGACGGCTCAGCAATTCAACACTGCAATCCGCCGTTTCCCCGCAAACCTCGTGGCGAAAATGAGTGGCTTCTCCGCGAAGGCGTACTTCAAAGGCGTGGCCGGAAGCAGTGAAGCGCCGCAGGTCGATTTCAATTTCGGAACAGCGACGCAGTAGGAATCGAACTTCGAGAACATCCCGAGCCAGGGACTGCCGGGCGCCGCGACTCAGGGGAATGACAAGGATCTGTCATCCCGAGCCAGGGACGGCGGGCGGCGCCGCGACTGAGAAAGATGACAGGAAGTAGCCTGTCATCCCGACCGTAGGGAGGGATCTGGGTGGACGGGCGGTGCGATGCACGTGCTTGGCGCCACCCATCCCGATCCCTCCCTACGGTCGGGATGACAGAACACGAGCTGATCTCAGCTTTCATTGGAAGCGTAGCGAGGGATGACAGATCTCGACCTGACGCGCACGTGGTGGGATGACGCGGTGGAAGAGGCCGAGAGCGTGCTCATTTGCATGTCTCAACGCTGAGCTGAATGGTGGAACGCAAAGGCCAGAAAGATGCACTGCGTCGTGATGCGATGATCAAAGACCATCCGCAGCAGCGAGGGCGCGAGCTTCCGCATTTTCAATTTTCAATTTTCAATTTTCAATTCCTCCTCGCCCTCATCATCCTTGCACTCCCGGCAGGGGGACTGGAGGTCCCTCCAGCCCCGCAGCAGTGGTTCACCGACGCCGCCGGACTGATCGGGCCGACCGAAGGTGATCTCCTCAATCGGAAGCTTTCGGACTTCGAACAGGAGACCGGTTCGCAGTTCATCATCTACGTTCTCCCTTCGCTGGAAGGAGATCCGGTCGAAGACTTCACGATCCGTGCGGTCGAGCGCTGGAAGGTCGGTCAGAAGAAGTACGACAACGGCCTCGTGCTTTTCGTCTTCGTTGAAGAGCGGAAGGTTCGGGTGGAGGTCGGCTATGGACTCGAGGGCTCGATTACCGACGCTTACGCGTCACGCGTGATCCGCGAGACGATCGCGCCGGCGTTCCAGTCGGGTCGGTATGGCGAGGGCCTGAGCGCGGCCGCGGATGCGCTCATGCACAGGATCCGGACAGGTGAGGAAGCGGTTGCACCTCTCCGCCGTCGCGGTGCTCAGGGCGAGCAGGAGGAACCAAGCATCTTCGTGGTGCTGATGATTCTGATCGTCGTCTTTTTCTTCATCGCACCGATGCTGTCGCGGCGCCGGGGATGCGGGGGCTGCGTCTTTCCCTTCTTCTTCTTTCCCGGTGGCGGAACGACTCTGGGAGGTCATCGCGGCGGAGGCTTTGGTGGGGGAGGCTTCGGAGGAGGGTTCGGAGGCTTCTCCGGCGGCGGTGGTGGATTCGGTGGCGGCGGTGCCACAGGAGGCTGGTGATGCATCAGAAGGACTTCCTGGGAAAGCTCGATCAGCCGAAGGTCGTCGAGGCGATCGTGACGGCGGAGTCGATGACTTCGGGCGAGATCCGGGTCCACATCCAGCCGAAGGTTCATGGCGACATCTGGGAGGTCGCGCAGAAGACCTTCGAACGGCTTGGAATGACGAAGACCGAGCTGCGCAACGGCGTACTGCTTTTCATCGCCTGCGAGGAACAGCGTTTCGTGATCCTTGGCGACAAGGGGATCAACGAAATGGCCCCGGCGGGCTTCTGGGACGAGATTGCCGCGAAGCTCACCATCCGCTTCAAGGCGGGCGAGTACACCGAGGGGATCGTCGAGGCGATTCACAGCGCGGGTGAAGAGCTTCGGCACGACTTCCCGCGAAGCGAGCAGGATGCGAACGAGCTCACCAACGAGATCAGCATCGACCATCACTGAGGTGGTGATCGCGCTCGGCTCGAATCTGGGCGACCGGCTCTACAACCTTCGTCGCGCACTCCACGAGATCGGCACCACGATTCGAATCGTCCGTCTCAGCGGCGTTCATGAGACGGCTGCCGTCGACGCTCCTCCTGGTTCGCCGCCGTTCCTCAACATGGCGCTCGCCGGCTACACGATGCTCGAGCCGCGCGCGCTGCTCGACGAGATGCTCTCCATCGAGCGGAGGCTCGGGCGCGTGCGTCGCGAGAAGAACGGTCCTCGTGTCATCGACATCGACCTCATCGTCTACGGGGCGCGCCGCATCTGGACCGACGGGATGATCGTTCCGCATCCTCGGGCGGCGGGACGCGCGTTTGTGATCGATCCGGTGGGCGAATGCGCGCCTGCGGTGCGTGATTTCCTGCTGCGGCGCCTTAGGGAAAGCCGCCCACGCACGTGACTCGTCGCGCGAAGCGCTTTGGAGTGCGGCGGCCTCAGACGCCGCTTTCCAATCCGCACAACTATTCCAGAAACGATATCGAGCACAGGCAGGGCGCCAGGCGATCTTCGGGCGGCTGCCCACGGTGTGAAAGCGGCGGCTAGGGCCGCCG
>DASVLC010000291.1:0-5400 GCA_036385045.1 Thermoanaerobaculia bacterium
GCCGCGCGGAGCTCGCGAGACGTTCCGGATCGTGGAACGGGAAGAGCTCGAACGGATCGGCAGTGATGCTGAATCGGCGCTGGCTCTGGCTGCCGTCTCCGGATTCGTCCTCGACGGCCGTGCCGACGGTCCCGGCATGCAGCCTAACCCGGGGATGAGTCACGGCCACCATCCGGAGATGGCAGACATGAATACCGGATTCGTCGCCTGCGGTGCGGGCATTCGCGCCGGCGCATCGGTTCCGATCCTGCCGCTCACCTGCATCGCCCCTCTGGTAGCCGAGTTGCTCGGCCTCGACTTCGAAGCGCCGGACGGGGTGGTTTATCCCGGGCTGCTGCGCTGATGCGAATTGAGAATTGGAGAATGGCCGGCAGAGTCAGATAACGTCGCGAAGCGCCGGTGATGCGCAGATGACACTCCTGAATCGAAACGGATCGTCTGACTGGCGAGCAGCGCCGTAGGCGCGATTGACCTTAGCCCAGGACGCCAGTCCTGGGTAGATCGCAATCGAAGTGTAAGTCCCGTAGGGACGATTGAGGATCGTCTTCAATCGTCCCTACGGGACTGCTTCACGAACGGGCGTTTTCCCAGGACGTTGTCCTGGGCTAAGGGCAATCGCGCCTACGGCGCTGCTCGCCAGTCAAACAATCCGTTCGGATTCAGGCATGTCATCTGCGCATCACCGGCGCTTCGCGACGTTATCTGGCTCGGGATGACAGGCTCCGGCTTGGGCGCGGCGAATGTTAGGCCCCATCCCAAAGCACCCCCGAGGAACTCCCGAGGAACTCCGAGGAACGTCACAGCTTCCCTTCCAGCTCCGCCCACCTCGCATACAGCCGCTCAACTTCCAGTTGGGCCGCGTGCAGTTCCTCGTAGCGCTTCTGCAACTCGGAGGCATCTGCGGCGATCGTGGGATCTTCGGCGCGTGATTTCGCGAGCGCCAGCCGCTTCTCGGCGGCGAGCAGCGTCTCTTCCATCGCGTCGAACTCGCGCTGTTCGAGATACGCGAGGCGTTTTGTCTTCGGCTTCTCGCGCTTCTCTTCCTTCACCGGTGCGGGGCGGCTCCGCTTTTCGTCGATGCGATTCGCCTCCCACTGCGCGTAGTCGGCGAAGTACTCGGAGCCGCCCCTCCCGTCGAGCGCCAGGATGTGCGTCGATACGCGATCCAGCAGGTAGCGATCGTGTGTCACCAGCACGAGCGCACCGGGAAACTCCAGCAGCGACTCTTCGAGGATCTCCAGCGTCGGGATGTCGAGATCATTGGTCGGCTCGTCCATCACCAGCAGATCGGCCGGCTGAAGCATCAGTCGTGCGAGGACGATCCTTGCCTTCTCACCTCCCGACAGCCGCGACACCGCGGTCTCGAGCTGTTCGGTCCGGAACAGAAACCGTTTCGCCCACCCGGCGACGTGGATAGGTCGGTCGCGGTAGATGACCGAATCCCCTTCGGGAGCCAGCGCACGCCTGAGCGTGACGTTCGGATCGAGGCTCTCGCGGTTCTGTTCGAAGTAGACGACGCGAAGGCCGTCGGCACGCTCGATCGTTCCGGCGTCGGGAGCCAATTCTCCGACGATCATCCGGAGCAGCGTCGTCTTCCCCGAACCGTTAGGCCCGAGGATTCCGAGACGGGCTCCGGGCGTCAGGAGTACATCCAGGTTGCGCACGAGAGGCTTGTCGCCGAGCGTTTTGGTCAGACCTCGCGCCGACCAGAGACGGCGGGTCTTGCGCTGGGACGACGTGAAGTCGATCTCGGCGCTGAAGCTCATCGAGCGATCGCGGCTCTCATCCAGTTCGTCGATCAGCCGCTCCGCGTTCTGGATGCGCGCCTTTGCTTTGGTCGTCCTTGCTTTCGGACCACGCCGGAGCCACTCCATCTCCCGGCGAACCAGATTCGCCAGCGTCTCCTGATACGCCGCCTCATTGCGGAGCACCTCGTCGCGACGTTCCAGCAGATCGCTGTAACGCCCGTTCACCTCCAGCAGGCCGCCGGGATAGGCTCGGTTCAGTTCGAGCATGCGCGTCGCGACGTTCTCGAGAAAGTAGCGATCGTGACTGACGACGATGAAGGCCTGCGGATCGGTTCGCAGAAGTGACTCGAGCCAGAGAATCGCATCGACGTCGAGATGGTTCGTCGGCTCGTCGAGCAGCAGGACGTCAGGCTCGCGAACGAGCTCACGTGCGATCGCGAGACGTTTCCGCCAGCCGCCGGACAGCGTCTCGGTGCGCGTCTCCCGCTCGAGAAAGCCGGCTTTACCCAGCGCCAGTGAGACGCGGGCGAACCTCTCGTGCTCGTCGAGGGTGACATCACCGCGGATCACTTCGAGGAGAACCTCTTCGACCGTCTTGCCGGGCGCGAAGACCGGATCCTGCGGCACGTAGCCGATCCGGACGCCGCTGCGCACGGCTCGTGTGCCGGAGTCGGCATCCTCGGCGCCAGCCAGGATCTTGAGCAGCGTCGACTTTCCCGAGCCGTTAGGCCCGACGAGGCCGACGTGATCACCTTCGAACAACGTGAAGGTCAACGCGTCGAACAGGGGCCGCGACCCGTAGTCCTTCGCAATCGACTCGCACGACAGCAGGACGGAGCGACTCATCTCTCCGACCAGCCGCCCCGAATCGGCGAGATCGGGTGTCGGGCTCGCCTCTTCGTCACTAGAATGATCGCCATGTCTCCTGTCGTCCTTTTCGCAGCCGGCACGCTCGCCCTGCTCCTGATCGCGCTCGCGGTCGTGAGATTCCGGAGTATCCGTCGCGCCAACGAGCGCGCGGAAGAATACCGGAAGCAGGCGGCGCTTCGCGGCTGGACACTCGAATACGACCGCTTCGGTAGCGGAACCCCCTGGTTCCGCTACAGCGGAGTCACCGAGGAGGTGTCGTGGACCTTTCACACCTACCGGCCGCCGGCGCGACTGCCGGCAGCGACCGCGGGCCATCCCTCACGTTGGGAGACGACTTCGGTAAGGCTCGACGAGGGGGCGCTGGCAGTCTTCCCCGGCTCCGCCGAGCACCGCCTGCGCCCTGGCGCTCCCCGCTTCGTCACCGAACTCGCCCTTCGCCCCATCGTCAACGCCCTCGGCGGTGACGCCGAGGATGCACCGGTCCTCGCATCCGCCACCAGACCGCTCGCCGGACCAAAGGGCTACACCTACCGAACCAGCGACATGCGACGCATGGCCGGATGGCTGACCGAAGGAGCGTCTCACGCCTTTTCCACGATGCAGATCCCCGATCTGATCGCCATCGTCCTCTGGCATCGCGGCCTCCAGATCGCCACGGCGCGGGCAACGAACGATCTCGAGCAGATCGCCCGCATCGTAGACCTCGGCGTCCGCCTCACGAAAGCGGCTGAGCTCATGGCAAAGGGTCCGCGACCTGCCCCACGGCCGCCGGAGTGAACCTGCTCGTGGTAGCTCCCAAGATACGTGGAGAGTCAAAGGCCGGGCGCGGGCCCGGGCTCGGGCGCGGGCCCGGGAAAGACGTGGCGGATTGAACATCTCATCGCCGAGAGAGCCGGCAAGTTCTCGCTTGATCAAATCCCGCCGCCCGACCGAGTGAGTCTCCCGGGCCCGAGCCCGGGCCCGAGCCCGGCTTTTCTCTTCAAATGCTGAGAGACGAATCCTCGGACTTCAGCCAATCATGCGATGATCCGCCCGCGATGCGGCCCCTTTCCGGACTCGCTTTGATTCTTCTTACGACTCTGGCCGGCTGCGGCCCTGGCGCCGAGGTCGCTACCGGGCGCGACCTTTACTTCGCCTATGGATGCGCGGCCTGTCATGGCGAGTATGGTGCGGGAGATGGTCCGGCGGTTGGGCTGGCGCACGTCAAACCGCGTGATCTGCGCGATCTGACCAACTACCGCGGGGCAAGCAGCGTCGAGGGAATCGCCTCCACGATCGCCTTCGGAGTCGCCGAGGGGCGAACAGGCATGCCGGGGTATCCGGACGTACCCAAGAATGAGCGACTCGCGATCGCGCGTTATCTTCACTCGCTGGTCGAACGCCAATGAAAACTGAGGGACTCTCCATGAAACGACTTCTCGTCGCAGTTGCCGTCCTGCTCTTCGCCAACGCCGCTGCGGCCCAGGTATCCATCGGCGCCGCCTGGATTCGTGAGCCGAACCCTGCGCGCGATCTCACGGCCGGCTTCATGTCGCTCACGAATCATGGCGACAAAGAGGTCTCGCTGGTGCGCGCCGTGTCGGACGCGGCGAAGGTCGTTGAGTTACACGAAATGCAAATGGCGGACGGCATGATGAAGATGCGACAGGTCGAGCGCATTGCGATCGCTCCGAAAACGACGGTCAAACTCGAGCCGGGCGGACTCCACCTGATGCTGATCGGCTTGTCGGGTCCACTCGCGGACGGTGACACGGTCGCGATGACTCTCGAATTCGATGACGGAACGCAGGCTGTCATCGAGGCGCAGGTCCGGAAACCGGAGGCGGCAAAACATGACCATGCGCATTGATCTGCTGCGGTTGCTCGCGTTCGCCTTGACGTTCATTCTGCTCGCCAGCGCCTGCGGCGTCCGCGAACCGGGCGAGAAGCTGATGGAGATTCCGGTGTTCGAGCTGGTCGACCACCGCGGTACGACCTTCCGCTCGTCGTCCCTGAACGGAGAACCGGCCCTTCTCTTTTTCGGCTTCACCCATTGCCCCGACGCCTGCCCGATGATGCTTTCCACCGTGGCGCGTGCCTACCGCGAGGCGGGACCCGATGCCCGCCGCATCCCGACGCTCTTCGTCAGCGTCGATCCGCGCGACACACCGCCAGTGCTCGCAAAGTACCTCTCATACTTTTCGGCGATTCCTGCGAAGGGACTGACCGGCTCGAAGGAGCAGATCGATACCGTGGTCAAGCACTTCGGTGCGAAGTACGACATCCGCGACACCGGCTCGGCCGCCGGCGCCACCGTCGACCACTCGCTCTATCTCTACCTGCTCGACCGCGAAGGCGACGTCGTCGCCCTTTTCAGTCCCTCGACCAGTGCGTCGGAGCTCGCGAAGGCGATGAAGGAGTTGTAGGAGGGTGGGTCCGCGCAACCAGGTAGCCTGTCATCCCGAGCGGGTGGCGGGTGGGTGGCGAGGGATCCCTGACTCGACGACCCGGAAGAGTGCGGGCGCCCTTCTGCCATAGGGCGATGCAGGGCGCTGTGTCGTCGGCAAGGGATCCCTCTCCGTCCTCCGCCCCTCCCGCCCTCACACCCACCCACGGGGCTCCGGCGGCTCGGGATGACAGGCGTTAGGCTTGCGTTGAGTGGCACACGGTGCCTTCTGCCAGACTTCGCCCTAAAAACTGTCATCCTGAGCGTAGCGTGAGGATCTGGGTGGGCGGGCGGTGCGATGCACGCGAATGGCACCACCCATCCACCCAGATCCCTCGCTACGCTCGGGATGACAAG
>DASVLC010000292.1:0-16246 GCA_036385045.1 Thermoanaerobaculia bacterium
AGGCCCCTCGCATGCCCGCCCACCCGCCCGCTCGGGGTGACATTTGGCAGAGTGTGGAATGTCGGGGAAATGTGGACGGGGCTTTCATGCGCCCATGACGACGAGGCCCCACTTATCCGCTCGGGGTGACTACGCTCAATCGCCGCCCCCCGGAAATGCCTTACGATGCGCAACCACAACCATGCCAAACATCCGCGAGATGCTCGAGCAGATCGAGCGTGACACCCTTGTTCCCCGCGCCGCCCGCAGTGCCGAGACGAGAGGGCGCGACCGCAAAGAGCCGGAGGACGACATCCGTCCCTCGTATCAACGCGATCGCGATCGCATCATCCACTGCAAGGCCTTCCGCCGGCTGAAACACAAGACCCAGGTCTTTCTCGCGCCCGAGGGCGATCACTACCGCACGCGGCTGACGCACGTGCTCGAGGTGACGCAGATTGCCCGTACCATTGCAAAGTCGCTGCGCCTGAACGAGGTACTGACCGAGGCGATGGGTCTCGGACATGACCTCGGCCATTCCGCCTTCGGTCATGCGGGCGAAGCCGCCTTGAACAAACTCGTGCGCGGTGGTTTCGATCATTACCGCCAGTCGGTCCGGGTCGTCGAGGTGCTCGAGAATGACGGGCGCGGCCTCAACCTGACCGTCGAAGTGCGTGACGGCATCCTCAAGCACTCCAAAGGAGAGACGGGCGAATTGCTGCGAAAGCGGCCAAAGGCTCGTGCACTCACGCTCGAAGGCGACATCGTCCGGATCTCCGACATCATCGCGTACGTGAACCACGACATCGACGATGGAATCCGCGCTGGAATCATTCGTGAGAACGACATCCCGAAAGAGATTCGCAAGACCCTCGGCAGGACAGGCTCGATGCGCACCGACCGGATGGTCCGCGACGTGATCGAGGCGACACTCGCCTGCGACTACGATGCAATCTCGATGTCGCAGGAAGTGGAGCAGTCTCTCGAGGAGCTGCGTAGATACATGTTCGAGAACATGTACCTGATCCCCAAGGTCCGCGGCGAGTTCGAGAAGGCTCAGAAGATTCTCACCGCGCTGTTCGAGTACGTTGTGGCTCATCCGGAGCAGCATCTCGACATGAAGAGCGACGAACCGGTCGAACGGCTTGCCATCGACTTCATCGCAGGAATGACCGACCGCTACGCGATCAATCTCTACTCGGAGTTGTTCATGCCCAGCCCCTGGGCGTCGTAAGTGAGAGGTGACCCATGACTGAGACGATCAGGAGAGATTCTTCCGGATTTCGCCTGCGCGGCCTCGGAACGACTCGAATCGAGACGTTCACGGATGCGGCATTCGCCTTCGCTCTTACGCTGCTGGCGATCACCCTTGATCCGCCGAGGCGAATGGCCGACCTCGATGCCGCGCTTCTGAATGTTCCGGCCTTTCTCCTCAGCGCGACGATGCTGATGATGTTCTGGTGGGGACATCACGAATGGAGCCGGAGGTATGGGCTCGACGACGGGGCCAGCCTCATCTCGAGTTGTCTGCTGGTCTTTACCGTTTTGATCTATGTCTACCCCTTGCGATTCATGTTCAGTCTCATGGTCAGTTGGATCGGCCATCTCGCCGGTCTGCCGGCAGGTGATCTGGCCGGCATGAGCGGGCCGGAAGATGTGAACAAGGTGTTCGTGATCTACGGTGTCGGATTCTCGTTGATGGCCGCATCCCTGGCTCAATTGAATCTGCACGCCTGGAGAAGACGCGAAGTGCTGCAGCTGGATGAAATCGAGCGACACGAGACAAAAGGTACGATCGGAGCCTGGCTCATTCTGGCGGCCATCGGCGTGATTTCGACAGCTGTAGCGCTTGTGATCCCTCCGCACCTGGCTCTGGCGGGGGTGCCAGGGTGGGTCTACGCGACGCTCGGGGTGATCATGCCGATCTACGGCGCGATGCTGAACAGGCGCCGTCGCAGGTTGATCGAGTCCACTGCGGAGTGTGAGACAGTCGAAGCCGAACAATCCTGACGGGCGTCAGCCCATCCCGCGGCAGCAGCGTTGCTGCCCCTACTTCGCGCGCTTCGGTCCGGTATTGAGCATCGCTCGCAGGTCCTTCCCCGCCTTGAACCGGACGTTCTTGGACGCGGGAATCTGAATCGTTTCCTTCGTGCGGGGGTTGCGGCCCTCACGAGCCTTGCGGTGAGTCACCGAAAAGCTGCCGAGTCCGGGAATCGCGCAGCGCTCGGCAGTCTGGCAGGCGTCGGTGACGAAGCCGATGAAGGCATCGAACGCCGCCGTCGCTTCTTTCTTCGTAATGCCTGCCTGCTCGGCCATCGCGTTGATGAGCTCAGCTTTACCAGCCATAAGACACCTCCGGTCGCGTTGCGACGAGACTCGTGTGCGATTTGTAAGGATCGCCTGACAATCTAGGGAAGCGCCTGGCGAATGTCAACGCAGACGGCGTTGGCCGTCGAGGTGAGCGTGCACGAGCGAGATGATCTGCGCATGGCTCCAGGTCAGCGGAGCAACAGAGAGGGGCTGGCCGTCGTAGGGATCGAGTTGCTCGGGCAGGATCATGGAAGATGTAGCGCGCGCCCTCGCCCAGCGCACTGCATCGAGTGCCGCGTGAAGTGCATCGGTGTTCGTTGCCCGCGCGAGGTCGAATTCCGCCAGCCAGAGCGTGCAGAGGATCCATGGGTTCCCAGGGACGCGCGTCCGCTCTTCGGAGATCCGGTGGTAGGGGTCATCTTCGTAACGCGCGACTCCGCCGGTCTCGGTGTGAATGGTCAGCCGGTCGCGGATCGCCTGCATCGTTCCTTCGACGATGGCGCTCGTCGCGGGAAAGACTCCGAGGTAGAAGATCGCGAAGAGGGAGGAATCGACGGTTGTATCGAGAACCGGCTTGCCGTCCCGGTCGACGAGTCCTCGCGCGAAGCGACCTTCGTTCTCGATCCAGAGATGCGTCCGGATTGCATCGCGGATCTCGGAGGCAGCCGCCGCGTAGGTGGCGCGCCGCTCCTGATCATTGAACAGGTTTGCGATTCCTGCGGCGGCGTCGAGGCCTGCCCAGACAGCCGCTGAAGTGAAGGTGAATACGCCCCGCCGTTCCTCCCAGATGTCGTATGAGGGGAGCGGCAATCCGGTTGCCGGATCGCGGAAGGCGACTAGAAAGTCGGCGGCATTCCGGACGAGGCGTTCGTACACGCTTCGCAGCAGGTCGAGGTCCCGGGTGCGGGCGTAATGCCGTGCGAGAAGCCAGATGACGAGTGCCGTCTCGTCTTCCTGAATCGGCAGTTGCGGTTCGCCGTCACGGACCCAGGGATGCCAGAGAGGAGCGGGCGAACCGTCGGCGTTGTACTTGTGGAGAAAGTAGCCTTCGTCGCTGATGGTCTTGTCCGCAAAACGCAGAAAACGTTGTGCGATCTCGGGAAAGCCGGCCCGTCCCATCGCGTCACAGACGAACGCAGCGTCGCGCGGCCAGACGTAGGAGTAGTGATCGTTATGGCCCCACTGGATGTCGGAGTCGTTCGCGGCGAGCACCCCTCCACCACGATCGACCTGCGTCGCGACGACCAGCAGCGAGCGGCGATAGATGTCGACGATCTCGTCGGGCAGATCGACGAGATCGATGCCCGGTTTGTTGACCCACGTGTACCAGTACGAGCCGCTCCTCGAGAGCATGCGTCCCGGAGTTTCTTCCCGAATACGAAGATCGAGACGGCGTACTTCTTCAGCTGAACGTCCTGCGCAGATCCAGTAGTGAGTCGTCGCGGTCCCTTCGGGCGCAAGCCGTATCGGCACGACGAACGTGAAGTCGACCGCACCCTGTGCCACCGCCGACATCGCCAGGCCGCCGCCTCCTTCCGGCCACGTCCCTGCCCCGCCCGCCGACGCGCTCCGGCCGCATGCGTACTCGGCGACTCCCCCCTCGCAACTGGCGAGTACATATCGTCGAGTCTTGTACTGGATCATCGCCTTCGACTTCGGGTCGTACATCACCGTGTCGCCGATCGAGTTCCCGTACAGCCCGAAATCATGGTGAAACAGCAGACGAATGTCGCGCTGCTCCGGCTCCATGTTCTTCACGACGATCTTTCGCAGATAAACGTTCGAATCGGGATCGACGGTGTCGTAGCAGCGGATTCTCAGACCGAGAGACTCGTTGTGAAGTGTCACGTCGGTGACGAGCGTGTCGCGGAGATAGTCGAGCGTTCGCTGCCAGGATGTCTGGTCGACCGCGTGAACCTCCCCCCTGACCTCCACGCCGAAGCGGAAGCCCGCCGAGACCTGATTCTCCATCCCGACGCGCGGGAAGTAAAAATCCGCCAGACGGTATTGCGCATCGAATGCAACGAGAAGTGAACCGTTACCGATCGGAAGGTCGCGTGGCATGGCGGCGCAGTGTACCTTTACCCCTGCCGCACGCGGAGGCAGTGCGCCACGAAGCCGTCCGCACCCGACTCCGGAGTCAGCTGCAGCACTCCGTTCTTCACCCAGGGGCGAGCCCCCTCCGGAACGAATGGGGAGATGTCGATCCGTTCGTGGGCGTCGACGATCAGTTCGTTCTCCTCTGGTTCGAGCGAGCAGGTGGAGTAAACGACGTACTCTGAGGCGAGGCTCATCGCGCTGGCGAGCAATTCGCGCTGCAGCGCTGCAAACCCGGGCAGGTCGTCCTCGCGCAGCCGCCACTTGAGCTCCGGATTCTTGCGGATGGTGCCGGTCGCGCTGCAGGGAGCGTCGAGGAGGACGACCTTGAATCGGCGAGAGAAGGAAGGCTGACGACCGTCGCTGACCACGATCGGGATGTCCCGCATCGCCAGCGGGCGCAGGCGTGCGATCGAGAGGTCGTTAGCGACTACCTTCGCTCCCTGGGTGTGCATGTAGAGGCTCTTGCTGCCGGGAGCAGCGGTCAGATCGAGGATGTCGTCTCCGCACGCGCGGGCGATCGCCGCGATGACGGCGCTCCCCTCGTCCATCGGATAGGAAGCTTCGCGATCGAGCTCCGCGGTCGAGCCTCGAAGTTTCCAGACATCGGCGACCAGCTCTGACGCAACACCGCCCGGCGGCGGGTCGCCCCTGAGCGACAGCACGTCGGGATACGAGAGCTGCTGGTTAGTCTCGGCGATCGCAGCCGCCCGCGCAGCACCATACCGACGGCTCCACCGCTCGATGAGCCACGGAGGATGCGCGCAACGCGTCGCGACGTCGGGCGGATCGGGAAGCACGCTGCGCGTTGCCTGCCTCAGGATGGCGTTTACGAATCCGCGAGCGCGCTTTGGAGCCAGATCGACCGACTCCGAGACCGCGGCATGCTGAGCCACGTTCATGTAGAGGAGCTGGTGGAGACCGACGCGCAGCACCTCGACCACCTGATCGTCGAGCTTCTTCACCGGCCGATTCGCCAGAGTGCCGATCGCCCAGTCGAGCCGCGATCGCCACCGAAGGACTCCAAGAACCAGCGTCCGGACGAATCCCGTCTCGTGCGCGAGTAACGCCGAGGCGAAGAGCGACTCCCGCTCGATGCGCCGGAGAAGATGCAATGCGCGCTGCCGGTCAGTGATCATCGGCTCTCTCGAACTGAGCTGCCAGCAGTCCATCCGAGAGACCGCGCGATTGCCGCTGCGGCCGTTCGGGGCTTTCCAGGGCGCTGCATCTCGATGATCCGGATCGCACTCTCTTTCGCGGCGACGAGCACACCAGATGCTGAGATCTCGAGGATCGTCCCCGGCTCACCCCTACCGGCTGCGGGCGCCATGTCGGTCAGCTTGAACGTCTCTTCTCCCATTCGCAGAAAGCTGCCGGGCCAGGGGTCGAAGGCGCGAAAGCGATCGTAGATCTGCGTTGCCGTTGCAGTGTCGAAGTGAACTTCGCCTTCGCTCTTATCAATCTTCGGCGCGAGAGTGGCGTGCTCGTGGTGCTGCTCGTGCTCGACCGCCGTTCCCGTCTCCAGAGCCGCAAGCGCGCGGAGTAGAGCCTCGTTTCCCAGACTGGCGAGGCGTGCAAAGAGCGACGGCGCGCGCTCGTCCGGACCAATCTCCGTGGTCACGATCTCGAAAGTTGGTCCGTGATCGAGCTCTTCGTCGACACGCATGATCGTCACGCCGGTGACGCGATCGCCCGCCTCGATTGCGCGCTGGATGGGCGCTGCGCCGCGCCAGCGCGGCAACACCGAGGCGTGAACGTTGAGAAACCCGTACTTCGGTATCGCAAGGAGGGAGGACGGGAGAATTCTGCCGTAGGCGATGACGACTCCGGCATCGGGGCGAGCGTCTTTCACGACGTCGAGGAACTCCTGAGTGCGGATCTTTGCAGGCTGGATCAACGGCAGGCCCAGTTCCCGGGCTCGTACCGCGACCGCTGGTGGCTGCAGCTTCATGCCCCTGCCCGCCGGGCGGTCAGGCTGTGCAACGACAAGAACGACCTCATGCGAGCCAGCCAAAGCGTTGAGGGTCGGAACGGCGAACTCAGGAGTACCAAAGAAAATGATCCGCACGGGTGGATTCTTACACGCCTCGGTTCCTCAGAGTTCCTCGGCTTCCTCGGTCCTCGGAGTGCCTCGGAGTGCCTCGGGTAGCTCTCGTTCTCACCGCTCACACGCCTGTCATCCCGAGCCGCCGCAGCCCCGGGGGTGGCGGGCGGGTGCGAGGGGCGAAGGACGGAGAGGGATCCCTTGCCGACGACCCACAAGTCACGCGGCACCGGCTCGTCTCGGCAACCGGCCATCGCCGCGACACCAGTACAATCATCATCCATTGAGAATGCTCAACCCACGTGCCATGAGACCGCTCCTGCTCGCGCTGTTGCTTTTCGTGATGCCGCTTTCGCTCGCGGCGCAGATCGCGGACGGGGATCGACACTATGCCGGTCGTGCCGAGGGGGCGCGTGGAGCGCGCGCGCAGACTCAGCCGATCGATGCGGCGATTGCCGCATACAAGCGAGCGATCGTCTCGAATCCGGAGGATCTCGAGTCTCACTGGAAGCTTCTACGCGCGTATCGCTACAAAGGGGCGTATGTGGCTGCCACGCCCGACGAGAAGAAGGCGATCTACGGCGAGGCGAAGACGGCGGGCGCGAAAGCAGTCGCGGTCGTCGAGAGGTTCCTGTCCGCACGCGGAGTGAACACGGCGAAAGCAAAGTACCCGGAGATCGTCGCGGCGGCGCACGGTCGCAGGGGAATTGCCGAGATTTATCTTTGGGACGCCATTAACTGGGGAGAGTGGGCCCTTGCTTATGGCAAGCTCGCGGCGGCACGACAAGGTGCCGCGGACCGCATCCGTCGCCAGGCGACGATCGCGATGTTGATCGACCCGCGGCTCGAGGGAGGCGCACCTTCCCGCGTCCTCGGCCGGCTGCACCATCAGACGCCCAGGGTTCCGCTCATTACCGGCTGGGCGTCCCCGCAGGAATCCGTACGCTTTCTGCAGGAATCGATGAAGATCGATCCTTCGAACAAGCTCAACATCGTTTTTCTCGCTGAAGCGATGGTATCCCGCGACAGCCGGACAAGGCCCGAGGCAATCGCCATGCTCCGCAGCATGATCACCACGCCGGTCGATCCCGGCTATCCGGTCGAAGACGCCGCCGCGATCGATGATGCGAAAGCGTTGCTGGCCACCTGGGATAAGTAGAACTGCATCACGCCCGCGTGATCGCCACCACGACGCTTCCGATCGCGAGCGTCTCGACCGAATCGAAGGTGAGGCCGGTCGTCTGTTCGGAGACGAGACGCAACGGAATCTGACGGAGCGTTGCGAACTGACCGGATCGCTGCTTCCAGGCCGCCTCCTTCGCTGACCAGAAGTGAATGATCCGGTTCGTGATGCTGCAGCGCCGCATTGCCTCCGCTTCGTCGTCGGAGAGAAAGAGATGCGATGCCTGCTCGGAGAGGTCGCGAATGACCTGCACGTCGAACCCCGCGGGAGCCTGCGTGATCGTCGCTCCGGCAAGACTCATCGAGTGCGATACCGAAACGAACCACCCTGTAGCCTCACCATTGACCAGAAGGTTCGGTCGATCGACGGTGACCTGCAGCGGCGAGGCCGCGAGGCCCCGCTGGATCGCCATCTCCTTCGCGGCGAAACGGCTCCAGAGGTACTGCGCACGTCGCGCGTGAAGCCTGAACCCGTGCGATCTCGCAAGCTCCTGTTCCGTGAAGAGAGACTCCGGCGGCAACTCGTCTTCCCCATCGATGACCAGCAGCCGATCCCTCCAGGGAGTGACGACAGTCTTCATTGTGCCTCGGCAGGGATTGCGGCGATGAACTCTGCGTCGCCACTCGAAGCCACGATCGTCGCGAAGCCGACTCCCGTGCCGGCGATCACATTGATCTGAACCGTCATCGTCTCGTCAATCGCGGCACCGAGCTCGCGCTCGAGATCGTGAACCATCCAGACATGATCTTCCGGGACGCCCGACTCGACCGACCGACCGACCTCCTCCCCCTGCGCGGTGCGGATCGCAATCCGGAAGGTTGCCGGGATGATGCCGATGTTCACCAGCCCCACATTGACGCGCCGCCCTTCCTCGGGTGAAGCCGGGATGCCGACGATCGCAAGCTCCGCGACAGTCGAGGCAGCACTCGCGGCATCACGCCTTGTGAGAGGACGTTCGATCGACGCGTTTGCATGGTGTGCGACATCAGCCGTCTTCACGACAGCTACCGGCGCACGCCCCTCCCGATGCTCCAGCCAGAGCGTCCCGATCTTCCCCTCGATCGAGAAGTGAGTTCGTATGACATCGGGCGCGCGGAGCGTCTGCCGCGGCTGGAGTGTCAGATGGCGGTCTATTCCGCGGCCGTCGGTTACGAAACGGAGCGTAACGGATATCGGCTCTCGGAAGGGGTTGTGCATCGTGAGGTCCGACTGCCAGTACGCACCCCCGGCTCCCGGCACACTGCCGACCGCGGGGAAGACCATGCGGGCCACGCCGGCCGAGACGAGCTCCTTAGGGTCGGGGAGCCGGATCGCGGCGAGGTACGTCTCGGGTGAACGTCCCTTCGTGCCCTGCTCCCGGGTCCAGAGCTCGACGCCACGGACCGATCGATGGAAGCGGTAGTTATCGTCGATGTACGCCGCTACAGCCTGAGCGCGAAGGTCGTTGGTCACGCCGTCGAACTGGTCGAACTGCTCCGGCGAGCGACGAAGGATCACTTTTGGCTTTGCGATCTCCAGCGCCGTAATCGCTTCCTTCTGAAGCGCTGGCGGTGAAAGGATCGGAACCTGATAGAAGCGGGTCGGGTTAGGCCGGTCTGCAAAGAAGTAGAAAGCCGGCTGGTTGGAGAAGTCGAAGATCGGTTCGTCCTTCGCGGTGAGCTCGCGAATCGTCGAGGAGACGTCGTGGATCCGCCAGTAGACCTCCTCGGCGCGGGGATCGCGCGTGTTCGTAGTCAGCCGGTGGTAGTAGCGGGTGAAATCGTTGAGGCGAGCATCGACTAGCTCCGGAATCCAGAACAGAGCAGCGGCGATCGGAAGGGCTGCGATCGCGAGAGTAGCGAGAAAGGCGCGTGTTCCCTCGCCTCCCTGATCCCATGTCCGGCGCATCGTCCGGACCGCGATCAGAATCAGCAACACGATCAATGGTCCGATCAGAAAGGCCGCAAAGTACTGATGACGGAACGACGCGCGTCCAAAAGCCGTGCGTTGCGCGACTGTCGCGAAGACCGTCATCACGAGCAGTGCATGGTCGAGCAGATCGACGCGTCTCTGCAGCCACCGATGGATGAAATAGACGGCTGCGATCGCGATCGTCAGCGGGCTCACGATGAGGTGGAACTTTTCCCAGATGATGAAGTCCGCGAGCGTCTGCAGGGTCAGATCCGTGCGGAACGTCGAGACGAGATCGGGAAACGGAAGCGACCAGACAGCATCAATGATGCCGGGGATCGTCCTGAACGAAACGACGAAGAATTCTCCAAGCGCTCCGTGACGCGCAAGATATGCCGCGAACGGCGCTCCCCCCGCGAGCACTCCGCCGGCGAACCAGATCGCAGCCCGAAGTGGCGGCATCCCCGTCCAGGCCACGCGCCGCGACGAGATCCAGAGAAGGATTGAAGCGGCAACGGCTCCGGCAATCGTGTAGAGGCCGATGTCATAGCTGAAGAAGAGAGCGACGCCGGCAAAGACGCCGCTCCCTGCCGCCGCAAGTCGGTTGTTCTTCCGGAGCGCGATCCAGAAGAGCGCTACCGCGGCTACCTGGAAAAACGTTCTGCTGTTCTCGGCAGTCGTCCACGAACCCATCGCAACGCAGATGAGCGCGAGGGGAATCGATCGAAACACTGCCAACCCAAGGAACCAGATCGCGACGCCGAGGAACGCACCGACGACGACGGTTCGAGCGACGGCTACCTCGAGAGAACGCCCGAACAGCTGCATCAGCCAGGCATCGAGCTGTCCGTCTTCGAGCATCCCGTGCAGGGCAAAGACGTCGCGAAACGGCACTTTTCCACGGAGATAGTCGGATGCAGGGCCGATCGACTCTCCGCGATGGAAGAGATCGACCCACTGCGAATGCTGCGCGGTCGACCCATAGCTGAAGAGATAGAGCAGTGCAGGAATGATCAGCAAAGCTGCGAGACGCCACGCGCTCCTTGCCGAGATCGGTCGCCGGATCAGCAGCCCGACGACCACCGCGACGACCATCGCTCCCACCATGAAGAGCCGCGGTTGCGGCATCGGGATCCAGGCCGCGGCGAGAAACGGCAGAAGGACGATCGGCAGCAGCGCCGTCGTCACACGGCGGAACGTCGTCTCTTCATCATGGCCGAAAGCAAGCTTCGCCTGCCGGGAGATGAGTAGAACCGCGGCCCAGAACAGAGCCATGAACAGCGCGACGAATACCGCCTCGAGAAACAACGTGGGGATGTGGCCGATCCGTCGCGTCGTCACCAGGTAACGAAAAAGAATCCACGCCAGCGCCTCGGAGAAAAGGAGCGCATGGAACGGACCCATTTCGGGTCGAAAAAGCTCCCGCAGCCACCTCCGCCGGCGCGCAAACCAGAGAAGCCGCGGACCGGCAAAAGCCAGCAGCAACGGAAGCAGCAGGATCCATCCTGCCTTCCCGGTCGTCAGGTAGAAGAGCGGAGAGAGAAGGAATGGAGCGGCGAACAGCAGTCCGGCGGCCGTCGAATGCTCGCCGCTTCCTTTGCGGAACCCCCCAGCGGCCCAGGCTGACCCGCGGGCCAGCCAGACGCGCAGCCAGATCGTGAGCGGCGGAACCAGAAGGAAGAACAGCGCGGCCCCGAGATAGTCGCGGAGCTTCGAGTAGCGGAGGATCGTTACGAGTCCGACCGCCACAGGATCGGTCGGCGGGAGGGAACGGAACAGAAGCGTGATCGAGAGAAAGACACCGATGGCCAGACAGAAGCTCGCCACCCAGACGAGCGCCGAAGTGATCCGGTCGTAAAGCGTTCCTTCCTGCACGCCCGCCGAGTGTAGCAGCGCTGGCCGCCGCCAGATTCGCCTTTGCTAGCATGGCGCGGGGGTTCAGAACCATGACGCAACGGATGACGCTCGAGATCGTGGTGATCCTCGGTCTCGTTCTCGCCAACGGCGCCTTCGCGATGAGCGAGATCGCACTCGTCTCCGCCAAAAAAGGAAGACTGCAGAACCTGGCGCGTCGCGGCAACTCGAGGGCAGCAGTTGCACTGCGCCTCGCCGAAAGCCCGGATCGATTCCTGGCGACAGTTCAGATCGGGATCACGTTGATCGGGGTTTTTGCCGGCGCGTTCGGCGGAGTCACGATCGCCGGGACAATCACCGACAGAATCTCTGCGAACCCGACACTGGCGCCTTACGCCGGAGCGATCGGGATGGCAATCGTCGTCATCGGCATCACTTACCTCTCGCTGATCCTCGGCGAACTGGTGCCGAAGCGGATCGCGCTGAACCATCCTGAGAGAATCTCGATCCTCGTAGCTCCGCCGATGGTGCTGATCTCCCGCCTCGGAGCGCCGCTCGTCGCTCTGCTGACCGGATCGACGCGAGCCGTGTTGAAGCTGCTGCGCGTACGCGACTCGCAGGAGCCTCCGGTCACGGAGGAGGAGCTCAAGTCGCTTCTCTGGCTCGGCACGAAAGCGGGAACGATCGAGCGCGAGGAGCGCGAAATCATCGAGCGGGCTTTCCGCCTCGGCGAGCGCCGCATCAAGAGCGTCATGACACCGCGCGTCGACCTCGAATGGCTCGACGCCTCCGCACCAATCGCGGACCTCCGCGAGAGGGTCGCGGCGAGCACCCATGACTGGTTCCCGGTAGCCTCCGGGCGTATCGATCACATCGCGGGCGTGGTACGGGGAAGAAGCATCCTCTCCAAGCCGCTGATGGATGACGTTGAGTTCGCGGCAGTCATCCGGGAGCCTCTGTTCGTACCCGAAACGGCGTCGGCGTTTTCCGTGCTCCAGAGGTTTCGCGATACGCGTAATCACGTGGCGATCGTGGTCGACGAGTTCGGCGGCATCGAAGGCCTCGTGACGCCGACCGATATTCTGGAGGCGCTCGTCGGCGAGCTGCCCGAGATCAGCGACTTCGACGAGCCGATGATCGTCGAGCTCGAGGACGGATCCCTCTCGGTCGATGCAACCACCGATCTCGATGAGGTGAAGCTGATCCTCGGGATCGAGTTTCTCGAGGGCCAGCGCGATGCCTTTCAAACCGTCGCGGGCTACATCGCTGACCATTTCGATCCGTCCCCACGTATCGGCCAGTCGTTTGTCGCCGGCAACGTGATGTTCGAGATCGTCGATACCGACGGCAGGCGAATGGACAGGATTCGCGTCCGCCGGATCGCCGAGGCCGAGCCGTAGACCTTTCCTGTTCTGCGTGAGGGAATTTCTCGCCCATTCTCGCGACTCAAGCTGAGCACCTCCACCATTCATGGCGAAAACGGTTTGCACGCGCAGCGTGCCGCCATGCCCTGGCTCGGAGTTCACCAGAGAGAGAGGAAACTTCCTAATGAGCCGTCCAAGAAATGTCGTAATCGCCTTGCTGCTGCTGGTTCTCATCATTCCAGGAACGATGTTCGCGATCGGGGCGCAGGATGTCGCCACGACCGACATCAACAAGCTAGTCACCGTCAAAGAGTTGAAGTCGGCAAAGGGAGCGACACGCGTCGCGATCCCCGGTTACCGCGTCATCTTTACGACGAGGAGCAAGCACACCGCAAAAGCCGAGGACTGGCTTGGTGGTGTGGGTGGTGGCCGGAGCTCGTCGGGGGCGAAGGCGACGATGGAGGTCGTTCTCGGCAACATCGACTTCGAGACGTTCCAGAAGATTGCTGATGACTCCTACGCGGACTTCGTCAAGCGCCTGGAGGCGACCGGTCTGGAGGTCGTCCCGGCGGAGGCGATGAGAGCCACCGCCTCCTTCCAGAAAATCAAACTCACGCCGAGCAACTCGGAGAAGCCCTACACCAAGAAGTCGCGCGACGGGAAGACGTTCTTCCTCGTCGCCGCCCCGTCCGAAGTCCCGCTCTGGTTCTCGAACTGGGACGGCGACATCAGCGATCAGGGCTTCAATCAGAACAACAGCCGTGCGGTGAGCGAGATGGCCAAGGAGCTCGACGCGGTCGTTCTGCACCCGATTCTCCACGTCGACTTCGCGACCCTCGGAGGCAGCGGCGGCAAGTTCGCGAAACGCGCCACCGTCAATGCGAAAGCGGCCATCTACGTCAATCCGAGCTACACCCTCTTCTTCATCCAGAACGCAAAGGCCGGGAGTTTCGCGAGAATCAACGACGGCATCGGCGTCGAGGGCGACCCGGGAGAATTCGTCACCGCCGACCAGGCGTCCAATGAGGCTTTCATCGGCGGCATGCAGAAGATCGGCATCGACTTCGGGCCCGTGAAGAGCAAGAAGAACATGGTGCTCCAGACGAATAAGGACAACTTCCAGAACCTCGCCACGGAAGCGCTGACCGGGGCCAACGAAGCCTTCAAACGCGGCATCGAAGCGGCACGCAAGTAGAGAGCTTGAGGGACGGCGCCCGCATCAGAGAGATGCGGGCGCCCTTGAAGGCCGCTAGTCGCCACGCCGGAACGGAAACGCGAGCTGACCCAGATAGTGGCGAGGGGGTGTTCGTCCGAGCACACCGTACGCGGACGGCCATCTGTCCGGCCGATAGGCCGTTCCGAACAGCGAGTCGATGCACGACAGGAGAACAGCAAAATTCTTGTCCACCGCATCGGGCTCCGCGGCATGGTGCCAGTGGTGGAACTCCGGAGTCGTGAGCACGTGACGCAGGACCGGCCACCGATGCCGCACGTTCGCGTGGATGTACACAGCATGAAACGAAACGAAGGTCAGATACGTGTAAACAGCGGGCGCCCCGAAGCCGAGCACGAACAAAGGCAGGAATCCGGCGAGTCTCGTTACGACGACATCCACCAGATGAAGGCGTGAGCCTGCCAGCCAGTCCATCTGCTCAATCGAGTGGTGAATGGAGTGGAACCGCCACAGCAACGGGACCCGGTGAAACGCCCGGTGGGTCCAGTAGCTCGCCAGCTCGACCACGAGAAAGACCTCGATCAACTGAAGCCAGAACGGCTGCCCTCCGATCGCCCGCTGCATCGGGGTGTCGACTACCCAGGCAAACAGCAGTTGCACCGGTACGATCGAGAGAAACGCGAGGATCTGTACCCCGACGTGATTCGCGAAGAAGTGAGCGAGATCGGTCTGCCAGTCACGGCGGAAGACACTCTGCACGCGCAACGGCCACAGGCGCTCCATCGGCACGAACAGCAGTGCGAGTACGAACAGCGAGAGAATGAAGTAGTCGAGCCCTGCGCTGACAGACTGCGGACTCGACGTGAGAGCCTGGGCGTCCGGGCCGCCAAGCAGAATCGCGACGACACCCGCAAGCAACCCCACCACACCGTGCCGCGCACTCCCCTTCATGATCATGACGTCGATGAAGCCGAGAACGAAGGTCGCCACGATGCAGATCAGCAGGAGCGTTCGGAACGCATCGAGATGCGCTACATAGAAGGGACGCGCTTCGTTGTAGACCAGGTGGTGAGGGAACAGGAAACAGAGCTCGGCAAGCACGCACAACACCCCCAGAACCGCCGACGCAGTCCCCGCGCCTCGACCGAATCGCACCGGCCCCGAATGTGTCATGCACTGCGATGGTAGCGCGGGAGGGAGGGGGTGGGAATTGAGAATTGAGAATTGAGAATTGAGAATTGGGAATTGAGAATTGGGAATCGGGAGCGCAGGCGCCAAGCCTGTCATCCTGCCTGTCATCCTGAGCCGCCGGAACCCCGTGGGTGGGCGTGCGGGTGGGAGGGGTGGAGGACGGTCGAAGGACCCCCGCATCGAGCGCCCCGCCGGGACAACCGCCCATGTGCGGAGGCCAACCTGACGCGAATTGCTCACGTCGGGGATTCCATCAGCAGACTTGTCGCCCCTCTCCCCGCGATTCTAGCGGGGAGAGGGTGGCCCTGAGCGAAGCCGAAGGGCCGGGTGAGGGGCTGCGCAATCAGCAACACACGAGCACGATGCAAGTGCAGTGCGGTGGCTCGACCACCTTCTCCCCCCGCAAAAAGCGCGGGGGGAGAAGGGCAACAAGGCATGGGGAAGGAAGGATCGACAAGAGAACCAGATCGTCATGCAGGCCTTCGCGCAACGAACTCGCGTTTCTTTCTCTCATTCGCGGCGCCCCGCCGTCCCTGGCTCAGGATGACAGGCGTTCTATCATCCCTTCAAAGGTCTATCTCGGGCGGTTGCCCCGCTCGGGATGAGATGATCGCTTGCGGCACGAGTTCTGGCTCATCCCCGGATTCGGATCGGCAGATCGCCCCGCGCCATCGCTCCCCTCATATACAATCCGCCGCCTATGCCGGCCGTATCCGTTGAAGAGATCGTCGCGCTCGTCTCAGGTCGCTACGATGGCCCGCAACTGATGGTCACTGGGGCGGCGACCCTGGCCGATGCCGGTCCAGGGGACATCGCGTTTCTGGCGAACCCGAAGTACGCGGGACTTCTCGAGGCGACAGCCGCAGGTGTCATCCTGGTCTCGGAGTCCGTGGAAGGGAACTCGCCTCGCTGGCTCCGCGTTTCGAACCCTTACGCGGCGATGGCTCACGTCGTGGCCCGCTTTTTTGCGACGCGGCCTCAGCCCGAGGGGGTATCAGCAAGGGCGGAGATTTCCCCTTCAGCGCAGCTCGGCGACAGGGTGGTGATCGGCGCATTCACCACGATCGGAGAGGACGTCCGGATCGGCGCCGGAACGGTGGTTTATCCCAACGTGACGATCGAGCCCGGATCGGTCATCGGTGAGCAGACGATCATCTACC
>DASVLC010000293.1:0-8999 GCA_036385045.1 Thermoanaerobaculia bacterium
GGAACTCCGAGGAACTCCGAAGGAACTCCGAGGAACTCCGAGGAACTCCGAGGAACAAAAACAAACGGAGCGGCTTTCGCCGCTCCGTTCACGTGAATACGCAATGAGTGAGAACGCTACTTCGTGACCGGCTTTCCTTCGGCGTCGAGAATAACAATCTCGCCGAGGTTGAGCTCGCGAATGCCGGGCTCGATTTTTTCGCGATCGCCGACGAGGAGCAGGACGGCTTCCTTCGGCCGGGCCCAGGTGGTCGATGCGGCGAGGACCTGGTCGCGTGAGATCTGGCCGGCTGCTGTGATCTCGCGCTGCAGTTCGCTGAGCGGCAGGCGGTTGGCCCAGAGCTCAGTGATCTGATCGGCGATGCGACCGAGCGACTCGAACTGCTGTGAGTAGCCACGGATTCTTCCGTCGCGGGCCGCTTCGAGTTCCTCGGCGGTGATCGGCCGGGTTCCTGCGAGGTCACCGAGCTCTTTCACGAATTCGACTACTGATTCCTTCGTCTTGTCTGTCTGCACGCCGCCGGACGCAACCCACATCGTGGCGCCGCTGAACTGGCTGAGGTTCGAGAAGACACCGTATGAGTAGCCTTTGTCCTCGCGCAGGTTCAGGTTGAGGCGGGTACCGAATCCACCGCCACCCCAGACCGAATCCGCAAGGCGGAACGCGTCGTAACCATCCGCTCCGCGGATCGGTCCACGCAGTGACTGCGAGACGATGGTCTGCGAGGCGTTCTGCCGATCGACCAGGTAGACCTTCGACGCATCTGCAGTCTTGAAGGGAGGAATGGTGATCGTCGGAGCGGCACCGCCACTCCAGGCGCCGAATGTCTTCTCAGCGAGCGCCTTCGCTTCGGCCACGGTGACGTCGCCGACGATGTAGATCGACGAGCTGCCGGGCTTCCAGTACGTCGAGTGGAACGCGGCAACGTCGTCGCGTGTGATCCCCTCGACTGATCCCGGAAGACCAACCACTGGCCGGCCGTACGGATGATCCGCACCGAAGAGCAGCATCGGACGGACGCGCGTTGCGATCGCGCCAGGGTTGTTCGACGCCTGCGCGATCTGGTCGAGGGTGCGCTTCTTCTCGCGATCGAATTCCGCGGCGGGGAAAGTCGGGTTCCTGATGACATCGGCGAAGAGCGTCAACGCCGGCTCGAGGTTGCGCTTGAGCACTTCGAAGCCGCCGACGCTGATCTCACGAGCGGCGCCTCCGGAGATCGTCGCACCGAGGTCACCCATCTGATCGCTGATCTGTTCGGCGGTACGGCCCTTCGTACCCATCGGCATGTTGCGCGCGGTCAGCTGCGCCAGACCTGCTTTACCAGCGGGATCGGCGATGGCGCCTGCGCGCGATGCGACACGAACGGCAACCTTGGGGAGGTCCTGGCGCTCGACGACGTAGAGCTTCATGCCGTTGGAGAGCGTTTCTTCGACGACCGTCGGAGTTTCGAACGGCCGATCCTCTCCGAGGGAGGGAGGCGTGGCGCGATCGAGAGCGATCTGCGCAGGACGTCCGGCAGTTTCAGGCTGGAAGCGGAGCGTGACGCGGTTCTTCGTGTCGATACGGCGGGACAAGACGTCGCGAATGTCCTTCGCGGTCACCGCGCGATGACGAGCGACGTCGGCATCGAAACGGCCAGGCTCGCCCGTGAAGGTGTTGTACTGGGCAAGCAGATCGGCCTTGCCGCCCCACCCGCCGATGGCTTCGAGACCGGTGACGAAGCCGTACTCCCACTTCGTCTTCGCGCGATCGAGCTCGGCCTGCGTCGGACCCTCTTTCGCCAGCCTGGCGATTTCACGCTCGATCGACGCTTCGATCTCCTTCATGTCGGAGCCTGGACGCGCGGTGGCCCACACTCCGAACATGCCGGAGATCTCCCCGGCGAATGAAGTGGCGACGGCATCGGTCGCGAGCTGCTTGTCGTAGACGAGCGCTTTCTGCAGGCGCGAAGAGATCCCGTTGGAGAGGATGTACGAGGCGATCTCGAGGACCGCGTCTTCGTCGCTCCAGTAGCCGGCGGTCGGCCAGGCGAAGTAGGTCCGCGCCTGCGGCACGCGGTCGCTGATCGTGATCACCTTCTCCGACTCCACGGTCGGGACATAGCGGGAAGGCCTGTCGAGAGGCTGACCCGGAGGAATCGTACCGAAGTACTTCTCGACCAGGCTCTTCGCCTGGTCGACGTCGAAGTCGCCCGCAATGACGAGCGTCAGGTTGTTCGGCGTGTAGTAGGTGCGGAAGAAGTCCTTCACGTCGTCGAGAGTTGCCGCCTGCAGGTCTTCGTGACTTCCGATGATCATCCACGAGTACGGATGATTGGAAGGATGCAGGTTCTCGAACATCAGCTTCCACGCACGTCCGTACGGAACGTTCTCGAGGCTCTGCCTCCGCTCGTTGCGGACGACTTCGCGTTGCCCGTCGAGCTTCTCCTGAGTCAGTGCATCGCCGAGCGTCGCAAGACGATCCGACTCGACCCAGAGCAGGTACTCGAGGTTGCCGGACGGGACGGTGGCGAAGTAGTTCGTACGGTCAAAGCTGGTCGTCCCGTTGACGCCGCCTTCGCGAAGGTTGGCTCCGGCACGCTCGACGAAGGTGAAGTACTCGCCGACAGCGTTGGCGGAGCCCTGAAACATCACGTGCTCGAAGAGGTGTGCGAATCCTGTACGTCCAGCCTTCTCGTTCTTGGAACCGACGTGGTACCACTGGTTCACGTGGACGATCGGCAGCTTGCGATCGACATGCAGGATCACATCGATCCCGTTCGACAGCTCGTATTTTTCGAATGTCACCTTGGGGACAGCAGCTGGCGCAGGCGTCGGCGCAGCCTTCTTCTGTTGTGCGGACGCGACACCGGCAGAGAGCAGAACAGCGGCGGCAGCGGCCGTGAAAACCCGGGCGAATCGATTCACAAAGCTCCTCCTTCTGGAAAACGGACGTTCCTGAGAGCGGATTACGGGGACAGGAGAAAAAGGTTGCGCTCCGCACGCCGCGGAACGCTACTGCTCGACTTCTTCGAGGATTCCGCGCTCGTGTTCCCGCGCGTGGAGATCGCTGATCTTCGACCGGATCTTGCTGTCGATCCGGTTGGTGGCGAAGTCGCGGGCGACGCGAATGGCGTTCTTGATGGCCTTCGCGTTCGAGCGGCCGTGACAGACGATGCAGCCGCCATTGACGCCGAGGAGCGGTGCGCCTCCGTATTCGGAGTAATCGGTCCGCTTCTTCATGTCGGCGAAGGCGCCCTTGACGAGCAGGCCGCCCATCTTTCTGATCGGCGACCGCATGATCTCTTCACGGATGAGTTTGGAGATCATCTCCGCGAGCGACTCGGAGGCCTTCAGCACGACGTTGCCGATGAAGCCGTCGCAGACGATGACGTCGGCGTTGCCGTTGAAGACATCGCGTCCTTCCGCGTTGCCGATGAAGTTCAGCCCCATCTCCTTCATCACGCGGAACGACTCCTTCGTCAGCTCGTTCCCCTTCCCCTCTTCTTCTCCGATCGAGAGGAGGCCGACGCGAGGCGCTTCGATTCCGAACAGCATCTGCGCGTAGTAGTGGCCCATCACCGCGAACTGTCGCAGGTGGGCCGCTTTGGAGTCGACGTTCGCGCCGACATCGAGGAGCATCGTGTGGCCGTTGACATTCGGGAGCACGGCGGCGAGTGCGGGACGGTCGACTCCGGCGATCATGCCGAGGTCTTTGTAGGCCGACGTCATCGCAGCGCCGGTATGCCCGGCGGAGACCATGGCGTCCGCCTTCCCCTGAGCGACCAGGGTCGAGCAGATCCGGATCGACGAGTTCCGCTTCCGGCGCAGAGGCGCCAGCGCGGTGTCGGTCATGTCGACGACGTCACGCGCGTCGACGATGTCGATGTGAGGAGGAAGTGTTCCGCCGATCTTCTCGCGGATGACTTCTTCTCTGCCGACGAGCGTGATCGCCACGCGGTCGAGTTCTTCGGCAGCCAGCAGCGCGCCCCGGACGATCTCGTCGGGCGCGTTGTCGCCGCCCATCGCGTCGAGCGCGATGCGGCAACGGCCTGCTGCCGTTTCTACTCCCCCCATCGTTCGGAACGACTAGAGTGCGTCCTTGCCGGCGATGACTTCGCGACCCTTGTAGAAGCCGCACTTCGGGCAGACGCGGTGCGGAAGTTTCGCCTCGTGACACTGCGGGCAGGTCGAGAGCGACTTGAGCTTCAGAAAATCGTGCGCCCGGCGGGTGCGTGTTCTGGCCTTGGAATGGCGCCGTTTCGGATTTGGCATCGTTGACTCCTTGAGTGTGTGTGCTTCAGATACGTTCAGCCGCCCCGTTGCTCAGCCGCGGGACAGCGGTTTCATTCAGATGTCTTTCTTCTTCGCCAGTGCGTCGCGCATCTCCCGGAGAGCACCCCACCGTTCATCCACGACCGACTCGCCGCACGAGCATGCCTCGCGCGTGCGATTCACACCGCAGACGGGACAGAGGCCCAGACAGCCTTCGTCGCACAGCGGCTTCATCGGAATCGAGAGCTGAACCTGTTCGAGAGCGAGATCGCGAAGAAGAATCGCCGGTTCCGAGTAAAACTCGACGTCGAGCTCTTCCTCGGTGATCTCGATTTCCTCGTCCGCGGAGACCTCAGGACGAGGCCGGAATCTTACGTGAAAGCTCGAAGTGTTGGCAAACGGGGTAGGCTCGACACAGCGCGAGCACTCCAGATCGGTGGTGAAGGTCATCGTGCCGTCGGCGACGAACTCGCCATCGAGATCGCCGGCATCGACGGTCACCTCCATGCGGGCGCTCGCAGTGCCGACAACCTCCGGCCGCGCGAGGTCCGTCGCGGTGAACTCATAGTCTCTCTCATAGGTCTGAGGACCATGTTCGGTGATCAGTTTGAAGTCGATTGCGTCGTTCATGGGCTGGCCGGCACACGAATGCGTGCCCGAAGAACGCGTAACCTGTTGAGGCGTCGGATCTATTTCGTCCTCGCCGCCACATGGACGCGGAGCTCTTCGAAGCCCTGCCCGTTGGAAGAGGCCGCCTCGATCGACTCCGCCCTTTCCAGAGTCGAAAGCCACCGTCTCAGGTCGCGAGCGCCGCGGTGCAGGCGCGGAGCCGCGATTCGCAGCCCTGTGCTGTCGCCAGCCTTTCTGAGCACCGGAGCCAGCCGTTGTGGATCGAGCCGCACAGCCCAGCGCGAGGCCGACCATCGAGCGGGGTCACGTTCGTCCGCGTGGTAACGCTCCACACTGCCGCGACCAAAAGAGACGATCAGTTCATCGTCGGTCTCGCTGGTCTCTCCGATGAGATCGGCAATCCCGGCGATCTGCCGCATCGCTTCCCGCCGTTCGGCGTCGGCCGGTACGGCGATCACGCCCCGCGGGCGCGGAAGAAACGTCCCCGAGTCGACCTCGTAGAGAACGACCGACCCACCCTTGCCGATCAGGTCATCGATTCGCGTCCCGATGATCCGGTGCAGGTCCGACAGGACCCGTGGCGGATCGGAGAAGGTCACGGCCAGCAGCGCGCCGCGCGGGAACTGGCCCTGCAGCACCGCCCCCTCGTGAAGCGCCGGATCCGGCGACCGCGAGACCGTCGTCAATCCGCTCTCCGTCACCCGCGCAGAAGTCACGGCAGGTCTGCCGATCGGAGGGAACGCTCCGCGCTCTCCCTCGCGCTGCACGATCAACGCATCCCCCTCGGGCAGACCTTCGGTCAGCGCGAGAATCCCCTCGAGACTAGCCGGCGAAGCGCTCTCCGTCCCGGCGTTCATCATCAACGTCGTCCCATCCCATCGCACCTCAGCGTGGCTGGCCACTGCCAGCCAGGTGCGCAGAATCCAGGCGCGCCCGCGATCCAGCCGGACCGCATAACTCGTCACCCCGCCACGCCGCCAGACCACGACCTCTGCCCCACCCAGCATCCACGACCGCGGCAACTCGTGCTCGAACGCCCAGCGCGCAATCGCGTCCCGCGTGACCGGATTCGCGGTGAGGGTCCTGTGAAGGTGGGCCGCGGATGGAACCAGCGCGAACATCTCCGCCGATGCCGGGACGAGCTCGAGCAACTGACGATGGTGCTCGGAGAGCGGGAACTGAAGCAGCACCGGGTCCCTCGGCGTGGTCATCATGAGATAGGCCACGACTCCGCCCGCGATGAGGAGAAGCGTCAGGGCGATGATCAGGAAGATGCGCATCGGTTCGTGATTATGGACGATGAGGGGAGTTCCTCGGAGTTCCTCGGGGCCGTGGGTCGCGCGGCTCGCGCGATCGCCGATGGCGGCTCGCCATCGGAGGCGCTCAGGAGAGGGTCGACGACCCATCGATGGGCAGTCCTCCTGGGAGTTGCCGCGCTCATGGGCCGCTCTGCACCTCCAAAGCCCACCGCCGGCCGGGAGGCCGGCGGGGATCGCGCGAGCCGCGCGACCCCCATGGCCCGTCTCTGACCAACCGCCGGCCGCCCCGGTGCTACCATCCCGCGCCGATGTCGTTTTCTCCCACAGCGGGCGTCATCGTCCGAGACCTGGGTCAGGCCGCTGTCAAACGGCTTTCCGATGCGTGGCGTTCCGCTGCTGGGCGTCGGCGCACGTTGAAGGTCGGCGTCGACATTCGTCCGTTCTATGAGCCGCTCACGGGAGTCGGCTGGTATCTCTATTACCTGCTCGAGGAGCTGGCGAAACGGGATGATGTCGAGCTGTACCTTTTCGGCGACGCGAGAATCACGGACCACGGCCCACATCTTCACGTCACATTGCCGGAGAGTGCGCGCCTCTGCACGTTCGACCTGCGCGACAAGCCGCTCTCGCGATTCAGCCGGCCGGCCACTGCTGCTGCGTACGTCGCATGGATCGAGCTGACCGGTTGTGACGTCTTCTTCGGCGCGAACTATTTTCTACCGCGACTCCACTCCGCCGTGGCTCGCCGGCGGGTGATCACGATTCACGACCTGACCTACAAGCGATTTCCCGAGCTTCTCCAGAAGGAGACGCTGGAGAATCTCGAACGGCAGATGGCTCGCGAGATCGCAATCGCCGACGCGGTCATTTGCGTTTCCGAGTCGACGCGGCGGGACCTGCTGCACTTTTATCAGATCGATCCCGGCCGCGCGGTCACCGTTCACTCCGGTCTCGGCGCGCCTGCCGCTTCGGAGCCGGTCGAAGGGTTGCCGGCGCGCTACATCCTGTTCGTCAGCACGATCGAGCCGCGCAAGAATCTCGAGACGCTGCTCGACGCGTACGAACGGCTGCGCAGGTCGGGGCGCTACGACGGCTCGCTCGTCGTGGTGGGAAAGGTTGGATGGAAGGCGGAGTCGATGGTCCGCCGGCTCCGCGGTGAAGGGATCGTTCACCTCGACTATCTGCGCGCGTCACAGCTCGCGACCGTGTACGAACGGGCCGAGGTGTTCGCGTTTCCTTCGATCTATGAAGGGTTCGGCTTTCCTCTGCTCGAAGCGATGGCACGAGGGATCCCTTCGGTTTCTGCTCACTCGTCGTCTCTGCCCGAGATCGGCGGCGATGCCGCGCTCTACTTCGATCCGTCGGACGTCGAGGGCCTCGTTTCGCAGCTCGACAGAGCGATTCGCGATCGAGAGCTGCGCGATGATCTTGCCGCTCGAGGGCGAGCGCGCGCCGCGAAGTTCCGGTGGGCCATCGCCGCCGAGGAGACGCTCGCAGTTCTGCGAAAAGCGGCGGGACGATGACGCTCGTCCGCCATAGCAGCTTGATCGCCGCGCCACGATCGGTCATCGTTGCCTGCTGATGCAACTCATCGTCGACGGCCGGCCACTGGTGGGCAATCGAACCGGGATCGGCGTGCATACCGCCGAGATCATCCACCGTCTCGGATTCGCGCCGGCTCCGACGATCGGCTCTCATGCACCGATCGAGAACCGTGAGGGGATCGATCACTGCAACTTCGTGGTCGATTCCGCGCCGCTCGGCGTGATCTGGCAGCAGATGAAGCTGCCGCGTATTGCCGGCGACATTCTGTGGGGGCCTCACGGAACACTTCCGCTGAGCTGGCGCCGCCCGTCGGTGGTGACGCTGCATGACTTCACGTCGATCACGATGGCGGCGCGTCACCGCATCAAGACGATCGTCTCGTTCAATCTCTTCATCGCGCGAAGTCTCGAGCTGGCGACTCGCGTCGCATGCGTCTCGCGCCACGTCGCCGATCAGGCGATCCGCAGTTTTGGAGTCCCTGCCTGGAAGATCGAGCTCGTGGCAAACGGCGTCGACGAACAGTTCTTCACTCCGCCGGACGAAAGCTCTCGAGGGGACTACCTTCTCTATGCAGGAACGCTCGAGCCACGCAAAGGGATCGACGATCTTCTCGCCGCCTGGCACGCCCTCCCTGCTCCGCGGCCACGGCTAGTGCTTTGTGGTGATCCGGGCTGGGGGACGAAGATCGAACCCGCACCCGGCATCGAGGTCACCGGCTTCGTGACGCGCGAGCGGCTGCGCGATCTCTATCGAGGATCGCTGGCGTTCGTCTATCCGTCGCACGATGAAGGATTCGGCATCCCGCCTCTCGAGGCGATGGCGTCCGGCGCTCCTGTGATCGCGACCCGCACCGGCGCGATCGGCGAATACGCCGAAGGAGCCGCGATCCTGATCGAGCCGGGCGATCGTGCGGCGCTCCTCGCCGGCCTCCGCCGCCTGCTCGGCGATGCGTCACTGCGAAATGAGCTGTCCGTCCTCGGTCCGCAACGTGCTGCGCTGTGGAGCTGGAATTCCGCGGCGCGTACGATGGCGGCACTTCTCAAGGAGGCGCTCGCATGCGAGTAGCGATCGACGCGCGCAAGATCGCCGACTTCGGAATCGGAACCTACATCCGCGGCCTCCTCGGCGCGCTCGCCGAGCTCCAGAATGATGATGAATACATCGCGCTCGCACCCGCGGGCGCCGCGGTACCTCGCGGCATCCGGCACGTCGCACTCGATGCACCTCACTACTCTTTCCGTGAGCTGGTGGCCGTCGGCCGCGCCGCAAAGCGGGAGCGGCCTGATGTTCTTCATGCGCCGCACTACGTCAG
>DASVLC010000294.1:0-9150 GCA_036385045.1 Thermoanaerobaculia bacterium
GCGATTTCCGAGGAGTACGCCAGGTGGCTGATCCTCGCCTCGAGCACTTCGACTCCTGCCTCGGCGAGTCTGTCCTGAATCTCCACCTTGAGCCGTTCCGAGACTTCGGCCGTGTGACCGACGAGACACTTCTCGTCGTCCGTGTAGCTGTCGTACGCATACCCGCTCGCGAGATTGCGCAGTGCCGCCTCACTCTGCACGTGAACGAAGTTTTCGTAGTTGTCGACCTTGAACACCGCCTCGGCCGTGTCGACCACGCGCCACACCACGACGGTGCCGATATCGATCGGGTTGCCACGGATGTCGTTCACCTTCAGCTTCCCGGTCTCGAAGTTCCTCACCCGCAGCGATACCTTCCGCTTCGTGTAGAACGGATTCGCCCACCGCAGCCCTGGCGTGCGAGCCGTCCCTCGATAAGCCCCGAAGAGCTGGAGCACGACCCCTTCGTTCGGCGCGACCATGAAAAAGCCGAAGAGGGCTACGAACAGTGCGAGGCCGACGAGCGCCATTCCGATCGCTCCCCACATCGACGAGGCGGTCGCAAAGCGGATCAATTGGATGACAGTTGCAATCAGCGCCACCGGCAGAACCATCAACAGGGGAATTCCGTTCATCGGGGTTCGTGCAATTTCACGAATCATCGAGCACCTCCGTGCGATCAAAGTGATATCACTTCGATATACGCCGCGTCAAGTGAAAGGTTGCACTCTACGGGGAGTGGAGGATGCGAAATGGTGTGTCCACGCGGGCGGATTCTTGCGCTACGGAGAGTAGAAAACGGGGGTTTGAGGGAGGGTGGGGAGGAAGATGTTGGCGAGGGGCGGCGGGAGGAAGGGGGTGGGAAAAAGGATGAGAGACGGCGAAGAGGAAAGCTCCTGTCATCCTGAGCCGCCGAAGCCCCGGGGGCGGGTGTGATGGGTGGAGGGGCGAAGGACGGTCGAAGGACGATGACGGCGAAGTGATGGCGGCAGCAAACCCAGTCCCGTAGGGACGCTCGAACTTAGCCCAGGACGCAGTCCTGGGTATTAAGGAACAGGTAAACAGTCCCGTAGGGACGATTGAAGGCACGCATGGCACACACCTACACGAACTGCCTGATTCACTATGTTTTCAGCACGAAGTATCGGGAACCACATCTCAATTCCGAGCTCCGATCGCGCATATGGCCATTCATCGGCGGCATCGCTCGAGAGAAGGGATTCCGTACCATCGAGGTGGGTGGCCACACTGATCATGTGCATGCGTTGATCATCCTGCCCACAACGATCACCGTCGCGAAAGCCGTGCAGCTCATGAAAGGTGGCTCGTCCAAGTTCGTGCATCAGACGTTCCCTTCTGTTCAAGGCTTTGCGTGGCAGGAAGGATACGGAGCATTCACGATTGGTGCGTCCGCAATCGAACAGACGGTTGCCTACATTCGAGGCCAGGAGGAGCATCACCGACGACACACGTTCGAGGAGGAGTACATCGCATTTCTGGACAGGAACGGCGTCGCATACGACCCGCGATATGTGTTTGATTGAGCTTGGTTGAGCGCACGCTCCGTTTCAACCGTCCCTACGGGACTAGCGGCTTAGCGATTCAACCCAGGACTTCGTCCTGGGCTAAGGTCAATCGCGCCTACGGCGCTTCCACCCACCGGGACTGAATCTCCCTCTGGATACTTCCCGGACACCGAGATCCTCGGTCGGTCCGGACCCGGCAAACGCACGGAGGAATCAAGTCCCGGGCTACCCGACCACTCCCGGGCGCCAGGACTCTTCTCCACGGTAAAGGCCACTCCCATGCCCCCTCGTAACCTCGACGCGCTCACCATCACCTACGCTCCTCCCGGAGCGGAGAAGGAGAAGATCCGGCAGCGGGCGATCGTCCCTCCGTCGAGTGAGTACGATCATCTTCCTTACGTTCACGAGCAGTTCGGTGGAACGAAGCGGGAGGCGCCGGAGCGGCCGCGGCCTCCCCGGCCGAAGAAGAGTGCCCGTCCCTGGGCCGAGCTCCGCTCCGCGAGCGCGTTTTCGTTTCTCGATGGTGCGTCTCTTCCCGAAGACCTGATCCATCAGGCTGCGGTGAAGGACCTGCCGGCGATGGCGCTCGTCGACACGAACGGCGTCTACGGCGCGCCCCGCTTTTACTCGGCCGCGAAGAAAGCGGGCGTGCGTGCGCTTGTGGGCGCGGAGATCGTCATGGAGAGCCGAGGTCTGAGGGCCGAGGGCCGTGGGGAACGTGCTCATGGGTCGCAGGCAGGGAATCCTTCGCTCCTACCCAACCACCCACACACCGCTCAGGATGACAGGTGGGAGAGCCGAGCCGAGCGTTCTTCTTCGACTCTGACGAGATTGACTGTCCTCGTGGAAAACCGTACTGGTTACAAAAATCTCTGTCGACTCCTCACGGCAGGCGCGCTGGCACATCCGAAGGGGCAGGCGCGCTACACCTGGGAGCTCGTCGAGCAGTACGCCGAAGGGCTCCACTGTCTGACGGGTGGAGACGAAGGTCCGCTCGCTGTTCTCGGGAACACAGAAGAGACGCTGCAGAAGATCAGCGGGATCTTCCGTGGCCGCACCCATGTCGAGTTGCAGCGGCACCATCGCCGTGATGAGGAGCATCGCAACATCGCGCTGGTCGAGTTGGCGCGCCGGCTTCGGCTCCCCCTCGTTGCAACCAACGGCGTCCGTTATGCGCAGCCATCGGACAAGGAGCTGCACGATGTCCTGACCTGTATCCGCCACGGTACTCACGTAGACGCCGCCGGCCGGCTCCTCGGGATCAACCGCGAGCGTCACGTGAAGTCTGCCGATGAAATGCACGCCCTCTTCAAAGATCTGCCCGACGCGATCGACGGCGCCTGGACTCTGGCCAACACACTCGACTTCACACTCGCCGATCTTGGTTACCAGTTCCCTGACTACCCGCTTCCGGATGGTGAGACGAACGATTCGTTTCTGCGCAAGATCACCTGGAACGCGGCAAAGGCACGTTTCCGGCCTCTCACCGCGCGCGCTCAGGCACAGCTCGAGAAGGAGCTGAACATGGTCGAGAAGCTCGCGCTCGCCGGCTACTTTCTGATCGTCTGGGACATCGTGCAGTTCTGCATGAGAGAGCGGATCATGGTGCAGGGACGTGGCTCCGCGGCGAACAGCGCCGTCTGTTATGCCCTCGGCATCACGGCGGTCGATCCCGTGAAGATGGAACTGCTGTTCGAGCGGTTTCTCTCCGAGGAGCGAGGCGAGTGGCCGGACATCGATCTCGACCTTCCCTCGGGGGATCAGCGCGAGAAAGTCATCCAGCACGTTTACGCAAAGTACGGAAAGTTCGGCGCGGCGATGACCGCCAACGTCATCACCTACCGCGATCGATCGGCGGCACGGGAAGTCAGCAAGGCCCTCGGCTTCTCGCTCGAGCAGGCGGGAAAACTCTCGAAGACCGTCAGCACCTGGCACTTCGGCGAGATTCGGGAAAAGATCGACAATCTTCCTCGAGAGCTCAGTCGCAGCGGCTTCGACCCCGACGACCTTCGCGTCAGACACTTCGCCCGGCTTTACATGCAGATCCAGAATCTGCCGCGGCATCTCGGTCAGCATTCCGGAGGCATGGTCATGGCGAAAGGACGGCTCGACGAGGTCGTCCCGCTCGAACCTGCCTCGATGCCGGGACGTGTCGTCATCCAGTGGGACAAGGAAGACTGCGCCGATCTCGGCCTCATCAAGGTCGATCTTCTCGGTCTCGGAATGCTCGCAGCGCTCGAAGAAGCGATTCCGCTGATTCGTGTGAACGAGGGGAAAGAGGTCGACCTCGCTCACCTTCCGGCCGATGACCCTCTCGTCTACAAGATGCTCAACGAAGCCGATACGGTCGGCATGTTTCAGGTCGAGAGCCGCGCGCAGATGGCGTCATTGCCTCGCAACGCGCCGAAGTGCTTCTACGACATCGTCGTGCAGGTCGCGATCATCCGCCCCGGTCCGATCGTCGGAGGGATGATCCGGCCGTTCTTCGATCGCCGTCAGGGCAAGGTGCCGGTCGAGTATCCGCACCCCTGTCTCGAACCGATTCTGAAGCGGACGCTCGGCGTGCCGCTCTTTCAGGAGCAACTCCTCCGGATGGCGATGGTCGCTGCGAACTTCACCGGTGGCGAAGCCGAGGAACTGCGCCGCGCCATGGGATTCAAACGCTCGATGGAGCGGATGGCCGACATCGAGCAGCGCCTGCGCGACGGCATGACGAAGAACGGCATCGGGGCGGACCCCCAGGAGCAGATCGTCCGCTCGATCACCTCGTTCGCGCTCTACGGCTTCCCGGAGTCGCACGCGGCGAGTTTCGCTCTGATCGCCTACGCGAGCGCGTACATCAAAGCGCGGCATCCGGCCGCCTTTTACACCGCTCTGCTCAACGCCTGGCCGATGGGCTTCTACCACCCCGCCACACTGATCCGGGACGCACAGCGACACGCGATCCGGATTTTCCCGGTCGACGTGAACCACTCAGGCTGGATGTGCCGCTGGGAGAACGGCGGTGTGCGACTCGGTCTCCGCTTCGTGAAAGGCCTGCGAGCCGAATCAGGACGCCGGATCGAGGCGGCGGCTGCAGAACGTGGGAGCGCGAAGTTGCATGGAAATGCGTTCACGTCGGTTGACGATCTCGTACGCAGCGCGCGCCTCCGGGATAACCAGGTCACGAAGCTCGCCTGGGGAGGCGCACTCGCATCGTTCGGGATGACACGCCGCGCCGCTTTGTGGCAGGCGTCGTGGGCAGCGAAAGAGGCCGGCGAGCTGTTCGCGAACTCTCTGCGAGGAGCCTCGCAACCGGCCAGCCCTCTTCCCGACATGTCGCCGCTCGAGGAAACGATGGCCGACTACGGGAGCATGGATCTGACGACCGGTCGTCATCTGCTCGAGCACTACCGTCCGGCGCTCGATCGCGATGGCGTGCTCACGGCCGAACAACTCCGGCACATTCCGGACGGAAGCCGTGTCCGGACGGCTGGCGCCATCATCGTCCGTCAGCGGCCCGGAACCGCGAAGGGATTCGTTTTCCTGACGCTCGAGGACGAGACAGGGCTCTCTCAGGCCATCGTACGCCCTCAGCTTTTCGCCGAAGAAAGGAGCACGATCCTCGGGAGCTCGGGGCTGATCGTCGAAGGGATCGTTCAGAATCAGGAGGGCCAGCCGTCGGTACGAGCCGAACGCTTCGAGCCACTTCGCGGGATGCAGGAGATGCCAAGTCACGATTTTCACTGATGGCGGACCCGAAAACAGAGCGGCGCAGCTTGTGCCGGGTCGCCCACCTGTCATAATCCACGGGAGAGAGGTCCGAATGGGTTCGATCGTGAGATGGATGGTGGCGCTGAGCGCGGTACTGGTGGCGATGACGGCGTCTGCGCAACGCAGCCTCGTCGTCGCTGGGGGTGTGTACTACGACCGGGGTGCCCTCGCCACCAGGACGAATTTTGCTCCGCTTCCCGGCGTGACTGTGAAGCTGTATCGGGATAGCGGCAATCGGACTCCGGCGTCAACGGATACGCTCGTCGCAACCGCGGCGACCGATGCCTCCGGCGTCTATGTCTTCACGCTCGACCGTGCCGGAGAGTACTGGGTAGCCGTCGATTCCCGCAGCATTTCTCCGATGGGATCATGGGCCGAGCAGACGTTCGGACCGGCGGGCGCTCTCTGCGTTCAGCCGGACGGATCATTCAGAACGAACTGGTTCGAGGGGGCCTGTTTCGGAGGAAGGTCGCTTGCTTCCGACGATGCATCGCTTCTCGAAACATCCGAGCATCTCGCTCTCGTAACCCTCCGTGAGCCGGCCACGAGGGTCGACTTCGGATTCAGCTTCGACGTCGTAACCTCGGTTGAGGACGGCGAAGCGATCCAGGGCTCACTTCGCCAGTTCATCGTGAACTCCAATCTCGTTACCGGCCCGAATCACATGCGATTCGTACCGCTGGTTCGGGCCGATGAGCGGAGATCGACGACCTTCGTCCAGCCCCCGCGCTGGTGGACGATCGCCCTTCAGTCGCCGCTTCCTCCTCTCGAGGACGACGAAACGGTCATCGACGGTACCGCCTACAACTTCCTCTCTCCCTCCTCGGTAATGGACATCCATCCCGGACGGATCGGTGAGGCTCCAACTGTTCAGTCGGACGAGACTCTCGTTCCCCGTCTGGAAAAGCCGGAGCTCGAGATTCTCCTCTCCGCCTCGGGTGGCATCGTCTGCAAGGCTCGATGTGGAGTGCGAGCGGTTGCACTTCATGGCGCGCGCCGGGCGGTTGCCGCACAGTCCGATCTCCGGATCGAACACGTTCTCATCGGGGCGAGTCCTGACGGCCTTCCAGCCGATGCCTCTGGCGAGATTGGCGTGGAGATCACGGAAGGAACCGCCGTCCTGCGTCATGTACTGGTAACCCAGCAGACCAGAGCCGGCGTTTTCGCGGCTTCCGGCGCGAGAATCGCCGCGGACTATCTGGATGTCACGGCATCCGGAACCTTCGGCGACCCGGATGCAGGTGCAGCCATCGTGCTGCTCTCGGAGGGCTCCTCTCTTCGCTCTTCGTCCATCACCGCAAACCGCGGCGCAGGATTGCTCCTTGGCTCGCTCGATGGAAACTCGCCGGCGAACGCGAATACGATCGACGGAAACCTGATCAGTGGTAATCGTGCCGGCGTGGTTCTCGGGCCGGGGTCGTCGCGTAACGTGATTACGCGCAACGACCTGATGTGGAATCAGCTGGGTGGGGTGACGATCGCAGAGCATGACAATCTGCCACCACGCGAGAACCGGCTGAGCGCGAATCGATACAACGAGAACGGCCTGCGGCCAATCGTCCTCGATCTCGGCGTCGAGCGGCCAAACGACCTCGCGCGCGCAATCGAACGCTGCGAGAGGGTCGCTGCTCTTCCGAATGGCGGAATCGCTCCCCCACGGCTGACAAGCATCAGGCTCGTTGGGCGTGGCGAGCAGGCGGGCGTCGTCCTCGAGGGCGTGGCATGTCCCGGAGAGATCGTCGAGTTGTACCAGTCGTTCGTTACGTCAGGTATTCGCGAGCGTGTTGCGGAGATGCCGAAAATTCGCGGGGACGGAGGGGCGGAGGAGACGCTGGGTAGTCAGGAGCGCGTTCTCGCACTCCCCTCGATCGGCGAATTCAACTATCTGGGAGCCGCTCATGCTGGAAGTGATGGACGGTTCGAGGCGACCTATCCGGTCCCGGTCATCTCCCGCACGAGCGGCCAGCGCGACACGATCGAGGAAACGAACGTCTGGGCGAGTGAAGTGCTGCGGAGTGCCGAGACCTCTGTACGCGCCTACTCGGCGATCGCCATCGACGCCAGCGGCAATACCTCGGAGATGAGCGTGCGGCGGCGAGTGGACTAGACGGTCCTCGAGGGAGGGCAGGTCAGCGGCGGATGCGCAGTCGGATGCGGCGCGCGGCCAGTTCGAGCGCGGAAAGAGGACCTACCGGTTTCTGCTCGCCGTCTCGATCGACCCAGGCCACGCGGCCGAGGATCGCCTCGCGCTCGAGCGGAGCGTCCGCTGCAAGAGAATTATCGCCACGCGTGACGACCAGCCCGTTGCCGCTTCGGATCACCCGGTGGGCCGTGAGCCCGCGCTCCGCAAACGCCAGAACTACCTCACCTGTCTCGATCTCTCCCTCTCCGATCGGCTCGACGTGGAGGTAGTCGTCGGATCGGATTACGGGATGCATGCTCGAGCCCTTCGCACGGAAGCGAACGGCATGACCACGCGCCAGCAGATCGACGATCAGTTCGGCCGGGTAGTCGTGTGTCATGCAGGCTCCTGGAGCACCACATCGACGATGCTGGGATGAGGAAGAAAGCGCAACTCACGTACAGGAACCATCGAGACCAGGCGCTCGAGAAAGCCGAGGGTGAAGTCCATCGCGGGCGGATGATAGAAGAGAGGGAACGCGCAAGCCAGCAGCCTGGCGACCGCCGCGGAGGAGGAGAGCTCATGGAGCTCGTTGGATCCGGCCTGCGCAAGAAGGTAAACGCCGGCCAGCGGGGCGCTGGTCCTCGACGAAAGCTCTGCCTCTCCGTGCCATGGCGTTCCGAACATCCGCATCACGCCATCGTGCTCGCGCACGATCACGCGATCATCACTCACGATCTCTGATGCGCGTCCTTCCCACAGGCGGGCAGTTGTCGTCTTCCCGGCGCCCGAGACGCCGACGAAAAGGTGGCCGCGGCCCTTTTCATCGATGACACCGCAGGAATGCAGTTCGACACCGCGGTTGCGTCCCAGCAGATTCGAGATGATCACCTCATCGAGCGGATAGTCGAGAGGGTTCCTGCCGAGCGCAAGGACCTCGTGGCTGATCGCGATGGTTCCATGGGTGAAGTCGACGTCGAACTCTGCTGTCTTGTAGCACGGCGCCTCGAAGGCTTCCGAGCGACAATCGATCAAATAGCCGTTTGAAGTTCTGAACATCCGCCAGACGGCGCCCGAGTCGAAGATCAGCTCACCGGATGGAGAGGGGGACTCTTCTGTCCGGACAGTCAGCTGAAGATCAACCGTCGCGGGGACATCGTCGAAATCGACGAGGAAACGAGCGAAGGGAGGATCCCACCCGCACTGTAGGATCTCATCCTCACTATCGATCGCGATCGACAGGCCCGCGATCTCTAGAACGTCGCGCCTTTTCACGAACCTGCGGCAGCGCACGCACCCATGAAGAAACAGCCGCCGCCGCTGGGACCCGAACCCGTGTTGGACTTGCAGAAGCCGAGGACCGCCTCCTCGGGACGGAGGGGAAAGCGTGTCACCTTCGGCTGTTCGTACGGCTTCTTTTGATCTCTTCTCGAACTCTCTTTCATCGATCCTCTCCCTCAACCAACGCTGCAGGACGCGCACGAGCCGGGTCCGCATCTCGAAAGCGATTCGGTCAGCGGCGCCTCGGAGATCGTCTCTGCCACGTCACTCCCGTGATTCGAATGAACTCTCTCGACCATCCGCTCGATCTCCGGATGCCGGCTGCCGCCGATGCAGAACTCGCACTCACCATGCTCCGGAACCGGGTGACCGAACACTTCTGCACGCAGGTGGGCCGTCTGGCAGAGAAACTCGACCGGAGCCTCGGGATCACCATTCTCGAGCTCGCCGTTCGCGGCGCACTGTCCGCACATCGACTTGATCTGACAG
>DASVLC010000295.1:0-1571 GCA_036385045.1 Thermoanaerobaculia bacterium
CGTTACGGAGTACGCAGCTTGCCGGGCCCCTCGCTTGCCCACCCGCACGCCCGCTCGGGGTGACGTTGGGGAGTGTGAGCACGGTAGGATCTGTACCCGGATCGTTGTTCATATGATGCGGAACTCGGCTTCGGCCGAGGCGTGTGCGGCTTCATCGGAGAGATCCAGAAGTCGGGGGTTGGTCGCGCGGATCAGCGCTTCTTTCCGTGCTCGGCGCCAGCTCTTGATCTGCTTCTCTCTTGCAATCGCTTCCGTTGGTCCAGCCTACGTCTCGAACCATACGAGCTGCGAGGTGCGGTTCTGCGAGGAGAAGGCATTGCCCTTTCCCTCGCGATGTTCGCGAACACGCCGTGCGAGATCGTTCGTGAATCCGGTATAGAGCGCGGTCCCGCTCAGGCTGATCATGATGTAAACGAAGTAGAGGCGTTTCACGCGTCAAGCGTACCTCGGCGGGGAAATCCCACGCCTTGTAGCGCTCTCGATGCGCGTTACCTGGCCTGAGCGTTACGGAGTACGTAGCTTGCCGGGCCCCTCGCATGCCCACCCGCACGCCCGCTCGGGGTGACGTTGGGCGGAGAGAGCGTTTCTGGCGCGATGCGTTACCTGACGGTGGGTGAATTTCTCCACTTCTCGTAGAACTGCCCGCCGCTACTCGTGGTCATCCATCGGGGGCGGCTCGGGGATTTCGACTACGGCCTCGAGGGGGATTCGCTCGCGTGGGGGGCCGGGGGTGCCCATGAAGTGGTTCTTGCGGTACTTCTCGAGCCGCTTGAAGATGTGGTGGAGGTCGTAGGTGAGACGCATGACCGTGCGGCGCAGCTTGTACTTGACGCGGCGGAAGCCGTCGAGGTCGTCCGAGCGGAGGGCGGGGAGGAAGGAGTCGATCTCGGCGATCCGCTTGCGGACCTTCTCGAGATCCTTGTCCTGGATGTTGAGGAAAACCTCCTGGCCGTCGATCAGCAGCGGTTCGACGCCGCTCATCTGGTCGTCGTACCACATCCAGAGCTGGATGAGATCGATCCTCCGCCCCTTGGACAGGAACCTCGTTTCGAGCAGATCCTGGCGGAAATAGCCGAGGAGCTTGCGGTCGTCGGTCTTGTTGAATTCGTCGTCATTCAGATTCCGGATGTTCCAGACTCCGAATCGGACAATGTCATTGCGCGTGCTGCGCAGTTGCCGGATCACTTCCTCGAGGATCTTGAGCGGGAGCTGCGCCAGCGTCTGCGCTTCGGGCAGCGGGCGGTCGGGCATAACCGGCGCAGGATACACCACGATCACCGGCCGGCCACGAATGTCGCGTCTCCGCTCCGGGTGTCGATCAGAGAGGCATAGCCCCGCGCGTCGCCCGAAAGGATCCGGACGACCGCACGCCCACCGCTCACATGGCTGCTGACCGCGACCTGGGCGATTCCGCCGTCGGTTCCGAGCAGATGGCTCTCGATTTCATGCCCCGAGGCGTCGCGCACACTCACCGCGGCCAGCGCAGGAGCTGACGCCGCGATGCCGAGATTCGTCCGATAGGTGCCGTCGTTCTCGATGAAGAGAAGGTGCTGCGTTTCCTGTCCGTCGAG
>DASVLC010000296.1:0-1683 GCA_036385045.1 Thermoanaerobaculia bacterium
TATCGGCCCCGGGGTCCGCATCCTCACGTCGCGCCATCGCGAAGAAGGGTGGGCTACACCGATCCTCGAAAGCGCGCTCGAGTTTGCTGCGGTGCGCATCGGTGCCGGCAGCGACATCGGCGCTGGCGCGACGATCCTGCCCGGCGTGACGATCGGCCGCGATGTTCAGGTCGGTGCGGGAGCTGTCGTGACTGCCGATCTTCCCGACCGCGTCGTCGCCGCCGGCGTTCCCGCCCGGGTTCTTCGAGAGCGCCCGGAGCGCACGAGTTGATGGCATCGTTCACCTACACCTGGTATCGAGAGCTCCTCGCCGAGTGCAGGCGAAGCGGCAGGCCCATGCCTCTCGCGAGCGCCGATGGCGCCACCTCCGGCTCGATCCTTCTGCGTCACGACGTCGACTACGATCTCGAGGCGGCCGACGCCATCCGCCGGATCGAAGAAGAGGAAGGAGTACGATCCTCGTTCCTCTTCCTCGTCAGCACCGACTTCTACAATGTCGCGTCCACGACAGGCCGGCGCTTCCTTGCCGAACTGATTCGTCAGGGCTTCGACGTCGGGCTTCACTTCGATCCCGACGTTCACGGCGCTACTCCGCTCGACGTGGCATTCGCCGCGGAGCGGGCGTTTCTCGAGTCGATTACAGGCCAGCCGCTCGTGAGCGTGAGCCTGCACAATCCCTCGGCTCATCAGCGCTATCCGTTGTTCGAGGCGGTGGTCAATGCATATGACCCCCGCTGGTTCGGTCCCGACCGTTACGTCTCGGACTCTTCGCGCCGCTGGCGCCGTGATCCACTCGCATTTCTTGCCGGCGATCGGCCGCCGATCGTGCAGGTTCTTACCCACCCGATTCACTTCTCCGAGGAAGGGAGTGGGTATCGGCGCCAGTTCGAACGGATGGCCACGGGCTGGAGTGAGCGCCTTCACGACTACGCGTTGCGATACAACCAGACCTATCGGGAGGAGTGCGAGAGGGAGGCGGAGCCTGTGCCGCCGGCGCCGAACGACCGATGATCGCCTGCGTCCATCAGCCGAACTACCTTCCGTGGCTGGGTTTCTTCGCCAAGATTGCCGCCTCGGACGCTTACGTGGTGATGGACAACGTCCAGTTCCCGCGGAACTCATGGGTGAACCGTGTACGCATCGGAGGAAACGGCCCCCCCGTGTGGCTCACCGTGCCCGTGAGGCATTCCGGTCTGCTGAACGTCCGAATCGCTGACGTCGAGATCAGTTGGGAGCACGACTGGAATCGCAAGCAGCTCACGACCATCCGCCAGCGCTATGCGCGTTCACCCTTTCTCGAACCTGTGCTCGGCTCGATCGAGGAGATCTTCGCCCGGCGGCACCGCCGGCTCGCCGATCAGAATCTGGAACTGATCGAGTCCATGCTCATGCTCTGCGGAATCGACCGGCCGCTGATCCGCGGGTCGAGCATGTCCGCGGAAGGATCGAACAGCGAACTCATCGTGGCCATGTGCCGCGAGACCGGCGCCACGGAGTATCTGGCCGGGAAGGGGGCTGCCGCCTACGAGGATCTCGGGCTCTATGCCGAGGCTGGAATCGCGTACCGAAAGCAGGACTTCGTGCATCCCGAGTATCCACAGCGTGGTCACAGTGCTTTCGAGGCGGGTCTCAGCATCATCGACGCGCTTCTGAGCGTGGGACCGGAGAAGACGCGCGAGCTTC
>DASVLC010000297.1:0-3058 GCA_036385045.1 Thermoanaerobaculia bacterium
GCCTACCCCTGGACTGCATCGGAGAAGAGATGTCGTGCCCCGGCAGGGGCACATGCCTTTCGCAGGTGCCCCTACCGGGGCACGATCTGATTTGCCTTGTTTTTCCAGGGGTAGCGCGCAAGCGCGCAACCCCTGGCTACCGGCGACAGCGCCTCCGGCGCAGGGGCCAAAGGGCAGGGCAGCATGAGGAACCGAGAAACTCCGAGGAACCCCGAGGAACCCCGAGGAACTCCGAGGAACCCCGAGGAACCCCGAGGACCGGGGTGTTGCCGGACTCAGTAATGCACGTCCACCAGCACCAGGCCCTTCGCCGGTGCCGTCCATCGCGCCGGCTCGAAGCCGGGCGGTAGCGAGCGCGTCATTGCGCTGGCGTCGAGGCGGTCGCTGCCGATCTCGATCAGCGATCCGGCGATCCGGCGCACCATGTTGCGAAGGAATCCATCGCCCGTCACCGTGATGACCACCGCCTCGCCCTCGCGTACGACTTCGATCGACGAGATCGTCCGGACCGTCGAGCTCACCTCCGGCTCAGCGACCGTGAACGCCCGGAAGTCATGCGTCCCGGCGACCGCCTGCGCCGCATCCTGCATTCGCTCCACATCGAGCGGTCGTGCGACGAGCGCATGCGTCTCGTCCCGGAACACGTCCGCCACCTCGGCGTTCCAGATGCGATACGCGTACGTCTTCCCCGTCGCGTTGAAGCGGGCGTGAAAATCGTCCGCCACCACCTCGGCTGCCGTAATGCGAATGTCGCGTGGCAGAAGCTGATTCAGCCCGAGGATCAGTCCGCGTGGAGGAATCCCGAGCGGCACATCCGCGTGCGCCCGCTGCGCCATCGCATGCACCCCCGCATCCGTCCGCCCCGCCCCATGCAACCGCACCGGCTCGCGACACAGCGTCGCCATCGCCTCCTCGATCACCTGCTGCACGCTCAGCGCATTCACCTGCAGCTGCCACCCGCCGTAGCGCGTGCCGAGGTACTGAACCTTGAACAAGACCCTCATGAGTGTGTGGCAATGATGAGTGCGAAATTGAAAATTGAAAATTGAAAATGGCGCGGCTCGAGCTGAGCGCGGCGTTAAGCCGCGCTCACCAACCATGAGCTTTGTCGCCCCTCTCCCCGCGATTTTAGCGGGGAGAGGGTGGCCCTGAGCGAAGCGAAGGGCCGGGTGAGAGGCTGTGCCATCGGCAACACACGCGCAAGTTGCGAGTGCGGGGGGCGAGACGCCCCCCTGCGGACGAGGACGTCCGCGATACGGCAGGCGAGGACGCCTGCGCTACGAACCCCCGTGCGCCTTCGCGCACGACCGGCTCGCGTTTCTTTCCCTCAGTCGCGAGCCACGCCGTAGCTCGCTTCCAATGACAAAGCCGAGACCAGCGCGTGTTCCTGTCATCCCGACCGTAGGGAGGGATCTGGGGGATGGGTGGCGCTAAGCACGTGCATCGTACCGCCCGCCCACCCAGATCCCTCCCTACGGTCGGGATGACAGGCTACTTTTGTGTCATCTTCCTCAGTCGCGGCGCGCGCCGTCCCTGGCTCGGGATGACAGGCATGCACCGGCCGCCCCATTCCCAATTCTCAATTCTCAATTCTCAATTCTCTTCGCCCCCAATCTCCCCCTCGCCCTCACCCCGCCTTTCATTTTCAATTTTCAATTTTCAATTTTCAATTCCGCCCGCCCGCCCCAGCCCGAAACCACGCTATCCTCAAGGCCGATGCCCGATCTCCTGGTTCCGCTGGCATTGCTGTTTGTATCCTGCGGGCTGACTGCCTGGCTTGCCACTGCCGTGGTGCGGCATGCGGCCGAGCAGATCGGGCTGGTCGATGCGCCGGGTGAGCGGAAGATCCACCAGAACGCCACGCCGCGACTCGGCGGAATTGCGATCATCTTCGCCTTCGGCTTCCCGCTCCTCCTTCTCTCCGCCGACGAACGGGCTGCCGAGCTGGTGTCGAAAAACCTCACCTACCTCTTCGCCGTTCTGGCCAGCGGCTCGCTCATCGTCGGCCTCGGCGTCTACGACGACCTGGTCGGGACGAATGCTCCCAAGAAGTTCGCCGTCCAGTTTGCCGCCGCGATCATCCTCGTCACCTTCGGCTTCTCGTTCGAGTCCGTCTCGGTCGCCGGCGTCAACATCGAGCTCGGGATCGTCGGCTCGATCGTCTCGGTGCTCTGGATCGTCGGCGTCATGAACGCGATGAACTTCATCGACGGGATGGATTCGCTCGCGACAGTCGTCGCCATCACCATCGCCGCGTCGTTCGCCGTCATCGCCGTGCTGCGTGGCGACGTCTTCTCGCTCGTGATGATGATCGCGCTCACCGGAAGCCTCATCGGCTTCTATCCGTGGAACAAACCGCCGGCGAAGATCTTCATGGGCGACACCGGCAGCCTCTTCATCGGCCTGCTCCTCGCCGCCAGCGCCATTGCCAAGCCGAGCAAGTCGCCGACCGCGCTCCTCCTCGGCGGTCCGCTCCTCGCGCTCGCCCTCCCCGTGCTCGACACCCTCTTCGTCATGCAGGCGCGCTTCGGTGGTGAGAAGGCGCCGATCCTGGCCCGCCTCGGCCGCATCTTCACGCCTGACCGGCTGCACATCCACCACATCCTGATTGCCAAGTACGGCACGCCAGGAAAAGCCATCTTCCGCATCTGGCTCATCACCCTCGTCTTCGCCGTCTCAGCCGTCATGACCGTGCGCGACGAGACCCGGATGCTCGGCTACGCCGCCGGCGCCATCGCCGCCCTAGCCCTCCTCTTCCTGCGCTACCGGCGGCGGGCGGGGGAGGAATTGAAAATTGAAAATTGAAAATGCCCGCGCGCTCGCTGCTCCCACGCCTGTCATCCTGAGCCGCCGAAACCCCGAGGGTGGGCCGTGTGGCGGGAGGGGTTGAGGTCGGTCGAAGGACCCCCTCATCGAGCGCCCCTCAGCAACAACCTCCTGCTGCTCCCTGAATCGCGGAAATCCCCGTCGCCAACCAAGTGAAAACAAACCGACACCTATAAGGCGTCACGGCGTGTAGCCGGTGGTCGCCGTCAGGCGCCCACCGGAATCGCACAGC
>DASVLC010000298.1:0-33249 GCA_036385045.1 Thermoanaerobaculia bacterium
GTGATGGACGCGGTCTCCCAGGGACCTGACTCACGCTTGGCACGTCTGCACGTGCAAAGCCCCCCGCCGGCCGGGAGGCCGGCGGGGATCGCGCGAGCCGCGCGACCCCCAAAGGGCGTCAGCCGCTACTCGCATTATCCAGCCGTGGGCGCGGAGCGTCGGCGATCTCCGGCGGCAGGCGGACGGCGCAGCAGGCGCGTTGCAGTGCCGCCACGTCGCGCTGCATCGAGGCATCGTTGCGCAACTCCTCGAGCAGCGAGTGGAGCAGGCGCGCGGCAGCCGGCTCCGAAGGGGTGATGAGCTGATAGTGGATCCACTTGCCGTCGCGTCTCGCCGAAACGAGACCGCTGCGTCGCAGGTAGGCGAGGTGGCGTGAGATCTTCGGCTGGGGCTCGTCGAGCAGCGTAACGAAGTAACAGACGCAGATCTCGCCCATCGCCAACAGGTTGAGCAGCCGGAGTCGTGTCCGATCGGCAAGTGCCTGAAAGAGCGTTTCGAGCGACATCCCCTTCGATTTCTTCATCCGATTGACTCCAGTTTGCATGCCGAAGGGCTGGATTCTAACACATACGTCTTGACGAATGTGATTGCGAGCCCTATATTGCCTCAATACATGCGCCAAGGCGAATGTAAATGACGGAGGAAAACGATGCCCAGTCAGACTGCAGTTTCAGTTCTCAAACCGCATCTCTCGATCAATGTCCGCGACCTCGAGACGAGTCTCGACTTTTACCGCCGGATGCTCGGAATCGAGCCGGCCAAAGTGAGAAGCGGCTATGCGAAGTTCGATGTCGCGAACCCACCGTTGAACCTCGCGCTCAACGAGGTGCCCGGACTTCGCGAGCCGGGAGCGCTCTCCCATCTCGGATTCCAGGTGGCTTCGACCGATGACGTGCTGGCGTTTCGGCAGCAGTGGGCTGAGGCCGGGCTCATCACTCGTGACGAGATGCAGACGGACTGCTGCTATGCGACTCAGGACAAGACCTGGGTGAAGGATCCGGACGGAAACGAGTGGGAAGCGTTCGTTGTTCTGAAAGACGGCCTTCCCGAGACTGTGGCCTCAGCAGCTTGCTGCACCAGCACCGGCCCGAGTGCCTGTTCGACTCCGACTGCCGGCTGAGATTCGCGTGAACCGGACGGGCGTGGGGAAGCCTCGCCCGTCCGACCTGCAGTGGGGTAATAATGCAGCGCGATGGACGACCCGAGGGAAGCAGACGCAATCGATAGGCTCCGGCGGTTTCTGACGGAGCTGATCAGTGAGACGAACGGACTTTCGATCGAAGACACGTTGCGGCTGGCTGTGCAGTCGCCGGTGGTTACAGCCGATCCGGAAGTCGGCCGCTACCTGGTCGAGTTTCACGAGTTGCTGGCGCGGTTCCGCGTCGATCAGGAGCGAATCGAGACGCTGCTCGATCATCCCTTCTCGCATGCGCTCTCAGGGTTCTTTCGCCGTTTTCCGCTTCCGTACCGGGATGAACACATTCACCTGACCGGCTCGCTGAGCGCCGACTTCATTTATCCTCGGCTGCAGAAGATTCTGGATGGCCCGGACGGTCGCCTGATCGAGCAGAAGATCGAAGAAGTCTACGGAGAGGGGAGCGTACCGATCCGCAGCGAGGCCGACGTCGAACGGCTGATCCGCCTTCGCGATGACGAACGCTTCGGGCGCTATCTTAAGATCCTCTACCTCGCGAAACTGATTCTGACGAGTCGCGAAGCGCATCGCGAGGCTGCCTACCACATGGCGAGCCGTCTGTATCGCAGCTTCAACGTCGGCTCGCTAAGGCTGAAGTTCACCCTCTTCCGCTCGACGACCGATTCGTCGGAACAGATTCCGGGACTCGACTCGTTGACGCCTGACGACGTAGTGCTCGGTCTTTACGAGGGGTTCCGGGCGTTCCAGGCCGAGGTGCCGGAGTTCCGCTTCATCCTATCGCCGAGCTTCAGAAAGGAAGCGAGCTTCTACGATGCAGAGAACTTCGCATCGAAGCGCGCGCACTTCGATGCGCAGGTGGCCGAGATCATCCGCCTGCTGCAACGTCATCCGGAGCTTCGCAGTGTCCTGACCGAGGTCGATACGGTCGGCGACGAAAGAGGCTTCTATCGCAAGGCGCATTTCCGGGAGATGCGGATCGGGTTCCGCAAACTGCAGGCTTACGGATTCAGCACACGCAGCCATCATGGCGAGACGTGGAATACGCTGCGTCAGGGGGTCCAGGCGGTCGACAACGCGATGAACATCTGGCATGTCGAAGCGATCGAGCACGGCCTGAGTCTCGGCATCAACCCGAACTACTACTTCCACAGCATGTCCCAGCGGATACTCCGCCAGAACCGCCGAGGGGAGAGCATCGCGCCGGGAGCGGTCGAACGCGCTGAGCTCAGCGAGATGGAATGGAACGGCCGCGACGAGATCGGGGAGAAGCTGATGAGTGGTGTTCCGCTCGACGAGAGGGAAGCCACTTACTTCATCAAGGCAAAGTTTCATCTCGCCCGTGAGGTCGAGCACTACCAGCACGATGTCCTGAACCGGATGATCGATAAACGGCTCACACTCGTTTCGCTGCCGTCTTCGAACCAGAAGCTGACAGCAGTCCTCGAGGATTACAAAGACCACCCGTTCTCCTGGTGGGAGAAGAAAGGCCTCCGGCTCGGGGTGGGAACCGACAACTACGTGACTCTCGGTTCCGATTTCACACGAGAGATGCTGATCCTCCTCTACACCGACCCGCTGGAGCTCAAGATCACGAAGCTGCTGATCGTCACGACCAACGAGTCACGCCGGCCTTACATCAGCCACCTGCTGTGGGAGATGCGGAGGCGGAGCGAGCCGAATTGAGAATTGGGAATTGAGAATTGAGAATGCTCAGATGGCGGCTGCTGCGTTGGGGCGTTCGGCGGCCGGTTTGCCGATCTCGCTCAAAGGGCGGGGATAGTCGATCAGGTATCCCTGCGCGTAGCTGACACCGAGGCGCCGCAGTCTATCGACACTCTCCTCAGATTCGACCCACTCGGCGATGCAGGCGATGTCGCGGAGGTTGGCGATCCGGACGAGGGAGTCGATGATGACTTCGGCGGCCGGGTCGCTGCTCAGGTCACGGACGAAGCGGCCGTCGAGCTTGACCATCGTGACCGGCAACTCGTGAAGGTAGCCGAAGCTGGCCACCCCTGCACCGAAATCGTCGAGTGCGATGTCGAAACCGCGGCGACGCAGACGATGCATCGCCTTGACGCTTGCACGCAGACGCTGGATCGCGACCGACTCGGTGATCTCGAGGCAGATCCTCGAGGCGGCGATTCCGTAGCGCTCCGGCAGCGACATTGCGAAATCGAAGAACGCCGGATGGCTCAGTGTAGCGCCCGAGAGGTTGATCGAAAGGCGGAGCGTCTCGTCCTGGCTCGCCGCGAGCGCAGTACAGGCCTGATCGATGACCCATCGATCGAGGCGCTCCATCAGACCGAATCGCTGAACCAGCGGAAGGAACTCAGAGGCCGACTGCCAGCGGCCGCCGTCGTCGAGACGGATGAGGACCTCGTACAAATTCGGATCGGGTACGCCGGCGCGAATCGGTACGATGCGCTGGCAGAAGAGGGAGAGCTTTCCACTGGACAGAGCCTGTTCGAGTTGCGAGACTTCGTGGATCGCTGCATGCCAGTTGAGCATCACTTCGTCGGCGGGGCGGTAGACGCGCGTTTCTCCCTTCGCTTCCTCTTTTGCGAGGTAGCAGGCGATGTCCGCACGGCTGAGAATTGAATCGGGTACATCCCCCTGAGCGGCCGGGAACAGAGTGATTCCGATCGACACCGCGACACTGAACTCCCGCTGTCCATGGCGAAACCGGTAGCTCGAGGTCGCGGCATGAAGTGCCTCGGCCACCCGAGATGCCGCCGCCTCATCCGTGTCGGCGAGCAGGCAACCGAACTCGTCGCCGCCGAGTCTCGCGAGCATCGCCTGTGGCGGAAGCACCGCCGCGAGCTGTAGCGCAAGCGCCTTGAGCATCGTATCGCCGGCGATGTGTCCGCAGGTATCGTTCACGAGTTTGAACTGATCGAGGTCGAGATAAAGCAGCGCGTGCGGCCCTCTGCGACCGGAGGCCAGCAGCTGCCGGATCTGGTTCTCGAGCTCGTATCGGTTGAAGATACCGGTGAGCATGTCGTGCCGTGCCACGTGCTCCAGCTGCTGCACCGCCTCCTCGCGCTCGGTCCAGATGATGGCGAGAACGTAGCCGGTCAGGGTAGCGGTGGCGACGAACAGCAGCCGTACGAAGAGCTCGAATGGGGTGGAGCCTGCGGCGGCGAGGCCGAGGAGCGTGGCCGTAAGGATCATTCCGGCCGCTGCCGCACCTGCCACGCCTGCGATGAGCGCCGTCATGATCACGATCGGCAGGAGGAGAAACAGCCCTGAGGCGAAGGCGTCGCCGCCGAGCGCAACGAGGACGCCGAGGGCCAGCAGAAGAAGCGTGAGTGCAGTGGTGATTCTTCGAGCCCGTTCCGGAAGATAGCGCCAGGCCGGCCAGGTCGTGACGAGGGGAGCGAACACCGCAATGCTCACGGCATCACCGGCCGTCCAGTACGTCGCGTCGCGGAGGATCCGGGAGAGGTCGCCCACCTGAAATGCCCATTCTGCGACGCCGACCAGAAAGCCGGCCGTGGCGCTGGTGAGCAGCGTGAAGCCGGTGAATCGGACGAGATCGCGCATTCGTGCGAGCCCGGGGCCGACGCGATTTCTTTCGAGCAGCCAGAGCAGCAGGAGACAGGTTGCAAGCTCGATTGAGGCGACGGTCGCAGCGATGGCGACCGATCCTGAAACCTTCAGGCTGACCAGAAAATGGCTCACGAGGATCGCTGGCCAGATGCGGCGGCCCAGGACCCACATCAGGCCTACGCCGAGGCCCGTCGTCGGGTAGACGATCGACAGAGCGGTGCCCTGATGCGCGGCAGTAGCCAGGATCCCGATCGCCGTAAGCAGAGCTGCAGCGGCGATGACGGTTCCCACGAACCTTGTGTATTGGGCCATGACGAAGGACGTTCGCCCTTGAGTGTAGCGCGAAGAAGGGCAGCGGGTTCGAATGCAATCTGAAAACAAAGAAGGAGGCTTGCGCCTCCTTCTCTTCGTTACTCAGAGTTGCCCCTTCAGTTTTTTGTGCGGCGTTCCCTGACTGGTGCCGGCTGTGGGGTCACAGGCGCCCGCGTTACTGAAGGCTGCTGCGTCGTCGCAGGCGTCGCGCTGGCGCTCGCGAAGCCTCGCTTGATCATGAGAGCCTCGACCCGCGGGTCGCGCCCTCGGAAAGCCCGGTACCCTTCCGCCGGATCGATCGTATTGCCGACCGAGAAGATGTGCTCTCGCAGGCGGCGCGCCACTTCCGTATCGTAAGGGCCACCAGCTTCGACGAACGCACCGTACGCGTCTGCGGTGATGACGTCCGACCAGAGGTAGCTGTAGTAACCAGCCGAGTAGCTGTCGCCCGAGAAGATGTGAAGGAATTGAGGTGTGCGATGGCGCATCACGATTTCGCGCGGCATGCCGATCTCGGCGAGCGTCTCGCGTTCAAAGGCGTCAGGATCGATGGGACGGTCGCCGGCGAGGTGCAGGCGCATGTCGACCAGGGCACTCGCGAGGTATTCGACCGTGGCGAATCCCTCATTGAAGGTGCTGGCGCGCTCGATTCGCTCGACGAGCGCCTGTGGAATCGGCTCGCCGGTCCGATAGTGAAGCGCAAACCGCTGGAGAACTTCAGGCGTCGAAAGCCAGTGCTCGAGAAGCTGAGAGGGGAACTCGACATAGTCACGGACGACGGCCGTTCCGGCGAGCGACGGGTAACTGACGTTCGACGACAGCCCGTGAAGCGCGTGCCCGAACTCATGGAACAGCGTGCTCGCGTCGTCCCATGAGATGAGTACCGGTTCCCCTGGCTGGCCCTTCACGAAGTTGGAGTTGTTCGACACGATGGTGGTGATCTCGCGGTCGAAACGCTCCTGGCTGCGGTAGGCGCTCATCCAGGCGCCGGAGCGCTTACCGGGACGGGCATACGGATCGAAGTACCAGAGGCCGACGTGGCCGCCGGTGGTCTTGTTGGTAACTTCCCAGACCCGTACATCCGGGTGGTAGACGGGCACGTTCTGAGCCGGTCTGAAGTTGAAATTGAACAATTCACCCGCCACCCAGAACATTCCTTCGCGCAGGTTCTCGAGCTGGAGGTATTCCTTGATTTCGTTCTCATCGATGTCGAAGCGGTCCTTGCGGACCCTCTCGGCGTAATAGCGGTAGTCCCATGGCTCGATCGTGATGTTCGCTCCTTCACGATTCGAGATCGCCTGCATGTCGGCAACCTCTTCGCGTACGCGTGCAACGGCCGGCGGCCAGACGGCCTCCATCAGTTCCAGAGCACGTTCGGGCGTCTTGGCCATCGTGTTTTCGAGGCGCCAGTGAGCATGGGTCTCGTAGCCGAGCAGTTTGGCTCGCTCCGCGCGCAGGGCGAGGATGCTCGTGATGATCGCGTTGTTGTCGGTCTCGCCTCCCATGTCTCCCCGGTTGACGAACATGCGCCACGCCTTCTCACGGAGATCGCGACGGTCGGAGTAGGTCAGGAACGGGTCGATCGAGGAGCGGGTGTTGGTGATGACCCACTTGCCTGTGTGACCCTTCTGCGATGCCGCTGCTGCAGCGCCTTCGCGGAAAGACTGAGGAAGGCCGGCGAGATCGCTCTCGCTCTCGAGGACGAGGAACTGGTTCGTCTCGTCGGCGAGTACGTTCTGGCTGAATCGGGTGAAGAGGCCGGCCAGTTCCTGGTTGATCTGCGAAAGCCGCTGCTTCGCGGTCGCATCGAGGCGCGCACCGGCCCGGACGAAGCTGTTGTAGCGCACCCAGGTGAGGCGTTGCTGCTCCGGCGTCAGCTGTGCCTTTGCCGGGCTGTTGTAGACCGCCTCGATGCGGCGGAAGAGCCGTTCGTTCTGGGTGATCTGGTCATTGAAGGCCGCAAGGCGAGGGGCCATCTCGCGCTCGACGACCTGGAAGTCGGAAGTATTGAGTGTCGAGCTCCAGACTGAATAGGCGGTAGCGACACGATTCAGCGTGCGGCCGCCGCGTTCCATCGCCGCGATCGTGTTCTCGAACGTTGGCGGAGCAGGATCGTTCGCGATTCTCTCGACGTCAGCGAGGTTCTCTGCCATTGCCGCCTCGAGCGCTGGACGGAAGTGTGCGACTTCGACCCGGTCGAACGGCGGTATGCCACCGTATGGTCCGGTCCATTCGGCGAGCAGCGGATTCGAGCTGGCCGTCGCGGGGGCGGTCGCGACCGGGGCGCTCGTGGGGCTGGGGGCGGTTGGCGTTGGATCGGTAGTCACGTCTCGTGTAGTGGAGCATCCGGCAACCGCAATCACGATCACCATCAGCAGTACAGTGGTTCGAGGGATGAAATGTCGCATCAACAGCGTCTCCTTACTCGTATTCAGGCGCACACCCTTTCGTGCCGGGCCTGCGCGAAGTTAAGTGCGACTGAGCGCCGAAGCCTGCGGGAACGTGCCCTCGGCCACCGGAGTGTAGCCAGCCGGCCGGCCGGAGGGCAGCGTGGCGATCACGGTTGCAAGTGCCGCGCCCCCGGCTGAGCCGGGTCCCTGCCGGCGCACCTCGAGGCGGGCGGTACTGTATGATCGTCTCCAACCAGAAAACGATCGAGTGCGGAACGTCGAAGCTCCACGCTTCGGCGAATCGGGGGTCTAGGAGTTTCCGATGAGCAAGAAACGGGTCGCCCTGGTGATCGGCTCCGGCAGCGTGAAATGCGCAGCCGCTCTCGGGCTTCAGAACGTGCTCACGCGGGCCGGTGTGCAGGTGGACATGTACGTCGGGTGCAGTGGCGGAAGTCTCTACGCTGCATCGCTCGCGATGGGAAACGACACGACGCGTACGGCTGATCTGGTCAGACGACTCTGGACGAAAGAGGTCATCTCGAAGCGGCACACACTCTCTCTGTTGCGAGCTGCGATGCCGCGGTTCTTCAGATTCGACGATACGTTCGGATTGCGCGATGACAGGATGGTCGTGAAGAACATCAGGGAGGCGTTTGGCGAGACTGTGATCGAGTCTGCCAGGACTCCGCTCTACGTCACGGCGACCGATCTCGCCAACGGCGAGCAGGTCGTCTTCTCATCGGGACGGCTGGTCGACGCGCTGCGGGCGAGTATCGCGCTGCCTTACATCTTCCGGCCGTGGCCGGTGGACGGCAAGCTGCTGATCGATGGCTTCATGTCGGATCCTCTGCCTGTCAACGTCGCCATGCGCGAAGGGGCAGACGTCATCATCGCGATGGGTTTCGAGAGCCCGTTTCAGGAGAACCTTACTTCGGTCGGCCTCTTTTCGTTCCAGCTCTCGAGCATCATGACGAACAACCTGCTCAAGTCACGGTTTTCGTTTCACAACTTCGCGCACCATTCGGAAGTGATTCAGATCATCCCTGAGTTCCGGGAGCGGGTGCGGGTCTTCGATACCGAGAAGATCCCCTACATCATTGAAGAAGGAGAACGTGCGGCGGAGATGCAGCTCCCGTATATCCGACGGTTGCTGGGACGCGACAACGTGGGGCAGGCGGCTTCGTGACTGGCAGGATTCCCGGGAACGATGCTCCGATTGTGGTTGGTCCAGTTCGCCACTTCCCCGGTTGACCGCGTTCCTGTGTGTCGAGACGACCGTGCTCGACAATGCTCCGACCCTGAGGGCTTGACGAGGCCAGTGAGCGGTCTGTAACGAAATGCCGGAAGCCGAAAATTTTTTCAAACAAGCTGTGGTTGTCGATCTGGCTCAGTCGTGACGCGGTATTCGACTTCGAGTAAGATACGCTTCCCAACCGTTCTCAGGACCGAGAACCAATCACTGAAAGGTAACGCACATTCCCATGAGTCAGTCGAGAGAGAGTGCCGAGGCTACGTCTTTTGCCGAGGCAATGGAGAACCTGGATCTCAAAACCCCGCAGCAGGGTGAGTTGCTTCACGGCACGATCGTCTCGATCTCGGGCGACGATGCTTACATTTCCTACGGCGGGCCGTCCGAGGCCGTCATAGACACTGCGGAACTTGAAGGGCTCGACATCGGTGACCAGATAGACGCCACCGTGGTCAAGACGGGGACTGAGCTGCGAGTCTCCCGCAAGATGCTGAAGGGACGCGCATCGCTCGATCAGCTTCGCGTCGCCTTCGAGAACCGACTCCCCGTGGAAGGGAAGGTCTCAGGCCGCAACAAGGGTGGCTTCGACGTAAACGTGAGTGGTCTGCGTGCCTTCTGCCCGCTGAGCCAGATCGCTCTCGGGAAGATTGAGAATCCCGACACCTTCCTGAACGAGACGATCGAGTTCCGTGTCACCGAAATGTCGGACGACGGACGCAGGATCGTGGTCTCACGTGCAGCGCTCCTCAAGGAAGCGGCTTCCGAGCGTGCAGCCGAAACGCGAGCCCGCATCGTCCCAGGCGCCGAGATCACCGGCCGGGTCAAGACTCTGACGCCTTTCGGCGCCTTCGTCGACCTCGGCGGGCTCGACGGCCTGCTTCATGTTTCTGAAATGAGCCGACGCCGCGTGACCGATCCGAAGGACATCGTGCAGATCGGCCAGGAAGTCGTCGTAACGGTCATCAAGGTCGAGAATGACGGCAAGCGGATCTCGCTCTCCATGAAAGATCAGGAGCCGGATCCGTGGCAGGCCGTCGCTGAGCGGTACACGCCGGGAACCCGTTTCACCGGCAGGATCGTCCGTTCGACCGATTTCGGTTATTTCGTCGAAGTCGAACCTGGTGTCGACGGGCTGGTGCATGTATCCCAGCTGCCGCACGGCATCAAAGCCGGTGATGCAGAGGTTGCCATCGGCCAGACGGTCGAAGGGTGGATTCGCGAGGTTGATCCTTCGAAGAAGCGCCTCTCGCTTTCGCTGAGAGCAGTCGCGGTGGACGATCCATGGGAGACGGCCACGCAGCGATATTCGATTGGCAAGGTTGTGGAGGGCACCGTGGACCATGGCGCTGCTCCTGGAATCTTCGTCGAGATCGAACCCGGCCTGACCGGACTCATCCCGAACTCCGAGATTCAAGTGCCGCCGGGTGGCGATCCGTCTCAGGCGCACAGGGCGGGCGAGAAGCTCATGGTCCGGATCATGAGTCTCGATCCACAGCGCAAACGGATCTCGCTCAGCCACGAGGCAGCGAAGGCGGCTGCCGAGCGCGAGGAGTACACGAAGTTCATGGACGAGAGAAATGATGAGGGTGCCGGCGAGTCCGCCATGGCGCTCGCATTCCGTCGTGCCATGGAGTCGAAGAAACGATAAGCGCGTGTCTATCAGTGGCGTTCGATGAGCGGCGAGAGCCGCTCATTTTTTTTGCGCGAGGCGTTCTCCGGATCCTTGAGAGTCAAAGCCCGCGCCCGGGCCCGGGCGCGGGCTCGGGCCCGGGAAAGACATAAGCAGCCGCGGAGCGGCGTCATCTCCGTAGCCCAGCGCGTGAGCGTTGGGGCTCGCTCCGCGGCTTCCCGTGAGCATTTTGTTTTCCGAGCCCGAGCCCGAGCCCGAGCCCGCGCCCGGCTTTTCTCTTCAACCTCTGAGAGTGACGAATCTCAGACTTCGGCTTCGAAACTACGACCGCGAAAACTCGATCAGCAGCTCGTTCACTCGTTCCGGCGCATCGTGATGAACGAAATGGCCAACACCGGGAATCAGCTCGAAGCGGAGGTCAGGAGCCCATTCAGTCGACTCCGCAAACGATGGACGGAGGAATACCGGTTCCTTTTCGCCCCAGATCATCAGAACCGGCGCCGCGATCGGCGTCATCATCCGGCGCAGTTCACCGCGGGTTCGCCGGATGGCCCGGTAGTAGTTGAGCATCGGAGTCAGCGAGCCGCGCCACTGACGGCGGTAGTCTCTGATTTCGTCCCGGGTGAACGGGCCGAGGGCTCGCAGCGCCATTCCGCCGTAGAGGTACATGGCGACCTCGGGAAGCAGCGGGAGTTGAAAGAAGAGCTGATAGGCCGACCGTAGTTTTTGTGGTGTACTGCGGTGGAGCGTTCGCGAGTAGATCGCAGGGTGAGGCACGTTGAGGATTGCAAGCTTGCGGATGAGCTCCGGATGCCGCATCGCGACGTACCAGGCGGTGAAGGCGCCCCAATCGTGACCGACCAGGATGCAGGGACCGGACTGGAGAGACTCGATCAACTCGGCGACGTCGTCGACGATCTCGCGGATTGCGTAGGAGTCGACATCGCGCGGTTTTGGCGATTCACCGTATCCGCGCAGATCGGGAGCGACCGCGCGGAAGCCGGCGGCTGCGAGTGCCGGAAGCTGCTTCCGCCACGATTGCCGATACTCCGGAAAGCCGTGAAGGAGGACGACGAGCGGCCCGTCGCCCTCCGAGTCGAAATGCAGTTTCACTAGCCTTTGCGGCCCACCTTGGCGTAGATGAGTCCTGCGCCGACGGCGAGCGCTGCGAATCCGGCGGCCACCTGGCCGGGGTGTTCCTTCGCGTAGGTCGTCGCCTTGTTGCTGGAGTCTTTCAGATACTCCCGCGCGGTATTGATGTACTCGTCGATGTCGACATCCTTGAACTGCGACTTGAGGTCGTTCACCATCTCCTCGTTGATGCCGAGACGGCTGAGGAACTGCTCGAGTGCATTGTCGCGGTTCTTCGAGGCACCGCAGTGCGGGCAGACTGCCTCCGCTGCGCTCGTCACACCGATCCCTCCTGTGCCGCTCGTGGTGCTGCCCGGGGTCGCATCGTTTGTCCAGGGCGTTGCATTCGGGTTCTGCTGGTCCATGATTTCTTCTCCTTAGTCGCGTGGTTCAGGGCGCGCTTCTGCCGGCTCGTACGTACGGCCGTGCGTGCCGATCCGGGGGTCTCCAGATTTGTTGGTGTATCTATCCTCGTCATTCCACTGCCCGTCCGCTCCGGCGACAAACTCCTGATCGCCGTGATGATCGGACCCGTCACTGCGGAATCCTGCCTTTGAGCTCGTCACCGGCGGATTGTAGGAGCGATCCAGTACGTCGAGCGGAATATCTGTCTGCCGCCGGACAGGACGTGCGGTGGACGGTGCAGCCTTCCTCGAGTCCTGCTGCCTTGGTTCGATCTCACTCTCGGCTGTTGGTTTTCGCGAGAAGAGATGTTTGACCGCAGATACTGCGCGCTCGAGGCGTCCGCCACTTTCGGATTCATCGTGATGTTTTCGTGCCATCAGGCTTCCTTTCGCTGCATGAAGTTGCTCGAATGAAGTGATGCAAGGAGAGTGCTGGAAGGGACGAAATCAACTTCGAAGCGAATCCCAGCGAGCCCAGGCCCATCACCGGTTGTTGTATCGTCTGCCTCATGCGCTCCTTCATCATCACGGCCGCGATCGCAATCATTCTCGCCACGCCTTTATCTGGCCAGAGAACTCAGAAACCGCCCCTGCATGCTGCCCACTGGATGGCGATCACCGGTAAGCCACTTGCCGCCACCGCCGGCTCGATGATGTTCCAGAAGGGAGGCAATGCCGTAGATGCCGCCTGCGCGATGCTGGCTGCGACCAGCACGATGTGGGACACGCTCGGCTGGGGAGGGGAGACGCAGGCGCTGATCTTTGACCCGCGCACGAAAAAGGTAGTCGGCATCAACGCTCTCGGAGTAGCTCCCACCGGAGCGACGGCGGACTTCTTCCTCTCGCGCGGGATGAACTATCCACCCGAGTACGGCCCGCTCTCCGCCGTCACCCCCGGCACGCCCGGTGGACTGATGGTGATGCTCGCCGAATACGGAACTCTGTCTCTGAAAGAGGTGCTGGCGCCGTCGATTCAACTCGCGGACGGCTTTCCGATCGAGGCGCAGCTGGCCGACAACATCGAGCGACAGAAAGCCGAGATCAAGCAGTGGCCCGCGTCACGAGCGGTGTTTCTGCCGCATCTGGTTGAGGAGGCGCCCGGCACCGTTGCTTCTGATCCGGCACCAGCGGATCAAACAGAGTCAGTGACTCCCGCGCATGACCGGCAGACGCTGACGGTCGCCTCGACGGTGAGGGAGGCGCCGGTTCCCGGCGAGATGTTCCGGCAGAAAGATCTCGCGGTGACACTGCGGAAACTGGTCGAAGCTGAACAGCAGGCGCTCTCGCGCGGACGTTCCCGTAAGCAGGCGATCATGGCGGCCTACGACCGCTTCTACAAGGGAGATATCGCACGCGACCTCGCGCGCGCTACGCAGGAGGCCGGTGGACTGATCACCGCGGAGGACCTTGCGAAATGGCAGGTGCGGATCGAAGAGCCGGTGATGACGACCTACAAAGGTATCGACGTCTACAAGTTGACGACATGGACGCAGGGGCCGTCCATGCTCCAGGCGCTGAACATTCTCGAGAATTTCGAGCTGCAGCCGATGGGCTACAACAGCGCACGCTACATTCATACGCTCTATCAGGCGTTGAATCTCGCCTTCGCCGATCGCGACTTCTACTACGGCGATCCCTACTTTCCGCCAGAAGAGCCTCTGCTCGGGCTGCTTTCGAAAGAGTACGCGCGCGAACGGGCGAAACAGATCCGTCCCGATCGCAATGATCCCCTTGCCGGCCCGGGCGATCCCTATCCGTTCCAGAGGCAGAAGAATCCCTTCCTCGAATACCTGCACAACTGGACTGCCACTGGAGTGAAACCCCGTACCGAAGAGGCGTTCACAAACTTCCGTTCCGACTTCGAGCTGGGCACCACGACCATCGAGGCCGCCGACGCAGAGGGTTGGGTCGTCTCCATCACACCGAGTGGAGGATGGGTGCCGGCATTCATCGCCGGATCGACCGGTATAGGTCTCTCCCAGCGTGCACAGAGCTTCGATACCGATCCGGCCCAGAACCCCTACAACGTGATTGAGCCCGGAAAACGGCCACACGTAACACTCACGCCGACTCTGGCACTCAAGGACGGCGCTCCATATCTCTCGTTCGCCGTTCAGGGCGGGGACACCCAGGAGCAGAACCTGCTCCAGTTTTTCCTCAACGTCGTGGAGTTCGGCATGACGCCGCAGGAAGCGAGTGAGGCCGCGAACTTCAACAGTTTCCAGGTGCGCAAGTGGCTTGGAGACCGCCAGTCAGTTCCTGGCCGCATCGTGCTGAACGAACAGACACCACCGTGGGTGCGCAAGGAACTTCGCAAGATGGGCTACGACATGACATTCGAAGAGCGGACATCAGGTCCGATCAATGCGATCTGGTTCGATCGCAAGAACGGAACGATGTGGGGCGGATCATCGAATCACGGCGAGGACTACGGGGTTTGCTGGTGATTGCGATCTAGAGGCGCCTGTCAGGCGTGACCGGCGATGAACGCTTCGAGCGCTGTTCGGAAGACGGCCGGCGTAATGGCAGGGTAACGGTAGAGCTCGGGCTCGATCACTGCGAAATAGCGGAGCAGACCCGGCGTCGTGACGAGCTCCCGCTCGAGCATCGCCTCCACGTCCCGGATATCGCGTTCGTGACCTCGCTCGATCTTCGAGAGAGCTTGCGCGTGGAAGTCGTAGTGATGAAACGACAACTGCCCTTCCCGTGAGATGAAAGGGCTGCGATCCCGCCATCCCGGCAGCTCAGGAATGAAATCGCCGGGAGACGCGAGTTCCACGTTGATCTCCAGCTCTTCCTTGATGCCCGGGATGGCGCGCAGCACTTCGCCGTTGTCCGGCTCGATGCGCAGATCGACGTCGACGGTCGTCGCCCGCCAGTCATGCAGAACCGCGCTCGCACCGCCGGTCAGGTAGACACGCGCCTCCGTCTTCGATTCTCTGCCGAGACGCCGCATGAAACGCTGCAGCCGCTCGCGATCGGTCAGGCGGCGCATTCCAGCGCCCGTTCGAAGCTGACCAGTTGCCGGATCAGCGCGTTGTAGCGCGAATGCGCCGCGTCGGGATCCTCCGCGGCCAGCATCTCGTAGAGCCGGATCTCGGGTTCGTCGATCCGCACATCGGGGATCTCCAGTCCGCCTCTCCGTATCCTCTGCGCTCCGATGCAGACCAGGAGCGACGCCACGCTGACACGGCCGGCACGAAGGTCGCCGATTCCCTTCTGGATCATGTCTCCGGCCGGAAGGCGATCGATCTGCATCGGTCGAGTATATCGGGGTGCGGCGGGTCGGGAGAAGAACCTCGAGAACGATCCGGAGCTTCTGCAAGATGCGGCATGGCATGGAGAGAGGTCGATGACAACGCGTCTTATGCCACTGCACTCCGAAGCGCCTCGCACGGCGGCGATGAGCGGCGTTCAGCCGCGCAGGTTTGCGACCGCGCCCTTACCCGCGCCTCAGCAGACTCTCCAGTTCGTCCGGGCGTGTCGCTCGTACACGGGCGTCAGCAGGGCTGATGACACCGTCGTGTACCAGTCTGGCGAGTGAGTCCTCGAGCGACACCATTCCCTGACGCCTGCCGAGGGTGATTTCACTCGCGAGATTCTGAAGCTTCTCGTTCCGGATGTGGTTGCGTACCGCGTCGTTCGACAACAGCACCTCGGCGGCCACCACTGCGCCCTCACCATCCGAGCGCGGGATGAGGTGCTGCACGACGATAGCGTTGAGGCTGATCGCGAGTTGCTGCCGGATCTGTGCCTGCTGTGCCGGAGGAAAGACATCGACGATGCGATGGATCGCCTGTGCCGCGTCGCTGGTGTGCAGGGTCGAGAGGATCAGGTGCCCGGTCTCCGCGGCGGTCAGGGCGATTGCTGCCGTTTCGAGATCGCGCATCTCGCCGACGAAAATCACGTCAGGGTTCTGACGGAGTGACGCGCGAAGAGCGGAAGAGAACGACGGCGTGTCGCGGCCGACTTCGATCTGCTCGACGACCGAGCGGTCGTCTGCATGTTCGAACTCCACCGGATCTTCGATGGTGATGATGTGGCGTGACTCGGTGCGGTTGACTCCACCGAGGAGAGCGGCGGCTGTCGTCGTCTTGCCTGAGCCAGTCGGGCCGCAGATGAGAATCAGACCGCGGCGAGGCTTCATCAACTCGGCGATCGCGGGCGGGAGCCGCAGTGACGTGACGGTCGGAATCTCTGCCGGCAACGCGCGAATGGCCGCGGCGAACGTTCCTCTCTGCCGGTGAAGATTGACGCGGTAGCGCCAGGCCCGACCGGCAGTTTCGCCGTCGCGCTGAAGACGCAGCGAGACGTCGGCAGAACCCTGCGCCTCAATGGCCTGACGGATGCGCGGCGTGAGCAGGGAGGAGAGCATCCCATCGACATCGTCTTCGTCGAGCGGCTCCTCAGTGGCTCGCGAGAGCCTGCCGCCGATTCGAAGGACGGGAGGTGATCCGACGATGACGAGCAGGTCGCTCGCTCCGCGCTGCGACATTTCGAAAAGCAGCCGCTCCAGAGGATTCCCTTCAGGGAGCGAAGGGGGCGCCCATCGCATGGCGTCGCTGGCTTCGTTCGCTGGCGGCCGGGACTCATTGAGCTCCCTCACGAGAGCCTCGAGATCGGGGTCAGGCGTCAGTTTCTTCATTCGCGAATCTCGTCCTACGAAGAGTGTGCCATGGGTTCAATCGTCGTGAAAATCCGGCACCGTCCTGTCACAGCGGCAGGTTTTCTCCGTCACTGCGCCGCGGTCCAATGAGTGAAGGAGGCAACTATGTTCGAGTCATCTGTGATCACGGGGGCTGTTACGAGTAGTCGTCGGAGGGCCGTGCTATTGACGGTTTCTCTGGTCGTGCACTCTGCGATCGTGGTCGGTGCGGTTGCGATGAGCGTTATCAACGTCGAGTTTCCAGAGAGGGCTCCCAACGAGTTCGGACAGGCACCGGTGCTGGTGCCGTTGAGCATTCCGCCACCGCTTGGAAGCCCGACGGGAGGTGCTCCGCCGAGGCGCGAGACTGCCGCGCCGCCGAGCGAAGCGGCAGCCGCCAGGGCGGGTGCGATCACCGCTCCGGCCGAGGTGCCGGAGACGGTCAGCCCGGTTCACAGCGGTACGGGAGGCGCGGATTCGGGCCTGTCATCGCTCGAAGGTGACGGACAGCCCTTGGGCGTGCCGTGGGGAGAGGCAGGTTCAATCGGCGATCTCGACGCTCCACCGCCGCTGGAGACCGCGGTCGAACAGAAAATCTACGAGGCAGCCGAGGTGAATGCACCGGTCCTCGTCCTCAAAGTCGAACCGACTTACCCGGTTGTGATGATGCGGACTCGAATGGCGGCGACCGTTGTGGTCCGTTGCGTGATCGATCGCAACGGTCATGTGCGCGATGCGCAGATCGTGAGCGCCGCGATGCCGCCTTTCAACGATGCAGTGCTCGCGGCGGTTTCGAAGTGGCGATTCCGTCCGGGAACTCTTCGAGGACAGCCGGTCGACACGTATTTGAATCTAACCGTCAACTTTGCGATGAGATAGCAGAGCAAAGGATGAGGCAGGTGAGCTACCACTGCCTCATCCCACCTGCAATAATGCCCGCGAAGTGTTCGTCCCCAAGTCCCTCGTCTGTCTGAGGGAAGGCTACACACGCCAGTCTTTGCTGCGTGATCTCGTCGCCGGTGTCGTCGTAGGCATCGTCGCTCTTCCTCTCGCCCTTGCCTTTGCGATTGCCTCAGGAGTTCCTCCTGAGCGAGGTCTCTACACGGCGGTCGTCGCCGGTTTTCTGATCTCCGCGCTCGGAGGGAGTCGCGTCCAGATCGGCGGGCCGACCGGTGCGTTCGTCGTGATCGTTTACGGAATCGTCGCGAAGCACGGCTACGAGGGTCTCGTCATCTGCACCGTCATGGCCGGCTTCATTCTCATCGGTCTCGGTGCGTTGCGGCTCGGCGCTCTGATCAAGTTCATTCCCTATCCGGTGATCACAGGGTTCACGGCGGGAATTGCCGTCCTCATCTTCTCCAGCCAAATGAAGGACCTTTTCGGACTGCAGATGGGTGCCGTGCCGCCCGACTTCATCGAGAAATGGTCGGCCTACGGAGAGCACATCGGTTCGATTCATTGGCCTGCCGTGGGCGTTGCGATCGGATCTCTCGCGATTCTGCTGTTCTGGCCGAGAGCTTTAAGGATGATTCCCGCTCCCTTCGTGGCGATGATCGCCGCGACGATGGTCGTGCAGATGTTCGATCTGCCGGTGGAGACGATTGGCTCGAGGTTCGGTGGGGTTCCCTCCTCGCTGCCGCGTCCTGCGTGGCCGGATGTGCCCTGGAGTCAGATGAGGGAACTGATCCCACCTGCCGTAACGATCGCGCTTCTCGCGTCGATCGAGTCGCTTCTGTCCGCCGTCGTCGCCGACGGAATGATCGGTACGAGACACAAGTCGAACATGGAGTTGGTCGCGCAGGGCGTTGCGAACATCGCGTCGCCGATCTTCGGCGGGATTCCCGCGACCGGAGCAATCGCCAGGACTGCGACCAACGTCCGTGCCGGCGGACGTACACCGCTCGCAGGGATGACGCATGCCCTGACACTCATGTTGATCCTGGTTGCGGCGGGGGAGTGGGCTGCACGTATCCCTCTGGCAGCGCTGGCCGCGATCCTGGTGGTCGTCGCGTATCACATGAGCGAGTGGCGATCGTTCGCGAGTCTGCTTCGAGCGCCGCGGAGCGATCTGTTCGTGCTGATCATGACGTTCGGATTGACGGTGTTCGTCGACCTGACGGTTGCGGTGCAGGTGGGCGTCGTCGCGGCGTCGCTTCTGTTCATGAAGCGGATGTCCGAGGTGACGCATGTCGAGGGCATCACGAGCGAGATCTCCGACACCGACGCCAGGGAAGATCCTGATGCCATCTCGCATCTTCGAGACCGGAGGAGGAGCATCGGTGGACGTGTAGTCCCGCATGGCGTCGAGGTCTATGAGGTCAACGGACCATTCTTCTTCGGCGCCGCGGACAAGCTGCGAAACGTACTGACCGGGATTGCACGTCCCCCGAAAGTCTTCATTCTGAGAATGAGAAACGTGCCGGCGATCGATGCCACCGGCATGCATGCGCTCGAGCAGGTGGCGAAAAAATGCCGGCAGCAGGGGACGACGATGATCCTTGCCGAGATCAGGCGACAGCCTCTGACCGCACTGGTTCGCGGGCGCAAGCTGGAAGCATTTGGCGGACGCCGTGGACTGGCCAGCACGATGGAGATCGCTCTCGACCGGGCCGAAAAAATTCTGTCCGGTCAGCCAGACGATCAGGAAACGCGCTGAGCGTTCAGCGTCAGGCCTCGGCGACGATCTCGTCGGCAGCGGCGGTACGTTTCGCCAGCGACGTAACGTAGACGACCCCTACGACCCCGCCGATCGTGATGGCCGAGCCGACAATGGCTCTCATCGACACGCTTTCGCCGAGGACTGTGATGCCGAGCAGCATGGCGACGATGACGGCGATCTGTGAGATCACGCCGACAGTCATTGCATCGACCCAGCGGAGGCTGAAGGTGAGCAGCAACTGAGCACCGATGGCGAAGATCGATGTCAGCGCCAGAGCGAGCCACTCGTGGCCGGTCGGCGTTTTCCAGGAGGCGATCGCCAACGGCGCGGTGATCAAGGTGCCGAGCAGACAGAAACTCGTGTAGACGGCCCAGGAGTTTTCGCCGCGCCGCGCAGCCCTCATGGCAGTCACCGCGGCGCCGGAGGCAAGGGCGGAAGACAGACCGACGAACTCCCATACGCCGAATCCGAGGAACGCGCCTGTTCGGCCGTGAGCGTTGACGACCAGAAACACACCGAACAGCGCGACCGGCATCGGAATCATGACTCTGGGGCTGATCGCTTCCTTGAGAAAGAAGAGCGAGAAGAGGCCGCTGAAGATCGGTGAGGTGTAATTCAGCAACGTTGCGACACCGACGTTGATGTGCTGGATCGCGATGAAGTAGCAGAGAACCGCGACTCCTCCGAAGAATCCACGATAGAAGAGCAGGTCCAGGCGCTGAAAGGTGAAGGCGCGGCGCCGAAACCTCGGGATGAGGAGCGCAGGAGTGAGTCCGACTGCGAAGCGGATCATGGCGACCTGGGCTCCGGAGATCTCTGCCGAAGCAAGTTTGGCGGTGAAGGCCATGGCTCCGAACAGAACCGCTGACCCGACCATCAGGAGGAGAGCGCGTTGGGTGGCCCGCACACGCGAGGGGTCTGCTATCGTCAAGCGCCGTGAGAGTAGCACGCAGGAGGAAGTGCGATGGGTGACGTTCGATTTCGTCAGGCGACACCGGAGGATGCGCAACCGATCATCGAGTTTCAGCTCGCAATGGCGCGGGAAACAGAAGGGCTCGAGCTCGACCGCACCGTCCTCGAACGAGGGGTTGCCGCGGTGTTCGACGATGCTTCACTCGGTCTCTATTTCGTTGCGGAGGTGGATGGCGTGGTCGCCGGGTCGCTGATGATCACGTATGAGTGGAGCGACTGGCGCAACGGGATGGTCTGGTGGATTCAGAGCGTCTACGTAATCCCATCACTGCGTGGACGCGGAATCTATGCGGGCCTCTACACGCACGTGAGGCGGCAGGTCGAAGGTGATCCGGCCATTCGCGGCATCCGTCTCTATGTCGACGGACGCAATACGGTTGCTCAGCAGGTTTACACCCGTCTCGGTATGGATGGCGAGCACTATCGGGTGTTCGAGTGGATGAAGTGAAGCCGACCTGTGAGACGATGAGTGGATGTCGCTGAGAGGGATCCTTCAGCTGTTCTTCAGGGGGGAACCGAACATGTTGCAGATTGGTGAGAAAGCTCCGGACTTTGATGTCCTCGATCACGAGGAAAACCGCGTCAGACTGAGTGAGCTCCGCGGCAGCAAAGTGGTGCTCTGGTTCTATCCGAAAGCAGACACCCCTGGTTGAACGCTCGAGGGTTCCGGGTTCCGGGACCTCATCGAACAGTACGAGGCGAAGAACACCAGGGTCCTCGGCGTCAGCTTCGACACGCCGGAAGAGAATCGCCACTTCGCAGAGAAGTTCCGTTTTCCCTTCCCTCTCCTCTGCGATACCCAGCGCAAGATCGGGCTCGCGTACGGAGCTGCGGATTCGGAAAAAAGCGAATACGCCCGGAGAATCGCCTACGTGATCGACGAAGAGGGGACGATCGTGCAGGCGCATCCGAAGGTCGACGCCGCCAGCTATCCGCAGGAGCAACTCCAGTCTCTTTAAAACGGCGAACCGCCTCGTCCCGGCGCCGGCTGCCGGACCTGGATGGAGACTCGTGAGGACTCCTGGTGCGACATCGGGCTAGAATAGTCCCCGATGCCTGATCAGGAGCCGCAAGCTCCGGCAAACTCGTCTGAGCTCGCCTCGTTTGGAGAAGAGCTGCGTCGTGAGAGGGAGATCCGTGGGATCTCGCTGAAAGAGATTGCCGACGCGACCAAGATCAGCCGGCGTTTCCTCGAAGCGGTCGAGCGTAACGATCACAAGACGCTGCCGGCTCCCGTTTTCACGCGCGGTTTCGTTCGAGAATACGCGCGTTATCTCGGGCTCAACACCGAAGAGATGGTCAACCGCTACAACTTTGCAGCGGAGAATGACGACCGTGTCGAGAAGCCGCCGCATATCGAAAAGTACCCTCGAAGCCCTGTTCGCGACATCACGCCGAGACCGCCGGCGAAGCGGGGTATCCCGTCGACACTGTTCCGGATCAACGGGAATGTGGTCATTCTGGTCCTTCTCGTAGGAGCACTCATCGCCGTGGCGTGGTGGGCCGTGCAGCAGCGGGAGGAACGGACTCGACATGCCGACAGACTTCCCTCGATGGATAGAGTTGCGCGTCCCGTCGTTCCTGTCGCGGAAGCGGTTCCAGCACCCGAGGTGGCGGCAGACGAGGGACTTCGCCTCAGCGTCGAAGTGCTGAGGGATGCCTGGGTCACGCTGGATGCTGACGGCAGGAATGTCGTGAACAGCGAACTGAAGGCCGGTGACCAGCGGACTTTCGAAGCGTCCGAGGCGTTTCTTTTCCGTACCGTTGGGAATGCAGCGGGGTTGAAACTGACATTGAACGGATTTCCGGTTACGTCTCTGGGCGGAGAGGGTGAGGTCATCAGGAACCGGACGTTCGACCGCGCGGCGCTCGAGACGCTTCGCGCAGCTTCTGGAGGAGTGCCGGCCCAAGCGGATCCATGAGTACGATTCCCCAGGATCTCACCGCTGCGAAGGTCATTGAGGTGATCGGGTCGGGGGTCTACCCCCGGGACGTGGTTTTGACGATCGCCCGCGGCTTCCTCCCTCTTCCGCAGGAAGAGTTGATTGCCGTCTTCGCCTATCTCGCTCTTTCGACCGATAGTGAGATCGCGGCCAGCGCGCGAGCTTCGCTTGCGGAGGTTCCCGGACGTGCGCTCTACGACTACGCCACTACCGAGACGGCGGAGCCGGCGCACCTCGTCCGGCTCACGCAGGTCGTCGAAGAGCCACTGGTGCTCGAGGCGCTGATCCGCAATCGGGCCTTTCCGGATGAGACGATCATAGAACTGGCGCGCAGCGCGGAAGATCGACTGCAGGAAGTCATCGTCATCAACCAGGCGAGGATCCTTCGGGCTCCCGCCATCCTCGACGCTCTCTTCGACAACCCCCGTCTCTCGCCGGACGTGCGGCGCCGTGCACTGGAGACCAAAGAGGAATTCTTCGACAAGAAGGGCCGGCAGCAGATCCGGGAAGATGCCGCTCCTGTCGAAGAGGAGGAACTGTCCGACATCCCGCTCGACGAGATTGCCGACCTCCTCGAACGAGCGAAGGAAGAGGAGGAGCGCGGAACGGCGCCCTCCGCTCCTCCGATCAGTGAGTCCGAGAGGAAGGATCCGGACAAAGCCTCTCTCTGGGGCCGCCTCCACTTCATGACTGTATCGGAGAAGGTTCAGCTGGCGTTCAAGGGAGACCGGACGGCCCGGGCGATCCTGATCCGCGAGAGGAACAAGCTGATCTGCAGCGCGGTGATGAGGAATCCGAGAATCAATGAGCAGGAGGTCGAACAGATTGCCGGGATGCGCAACGTTGAAGAGGAAGTGCTTCGCATCATCGGCATGAAGCGCGACTGGACGGCGAAGTACAACATCATTCTGACGCTCTGTCGCAACCCCAAGGCTCCTCTGGGGGTTGTCCTGCCGTTCGTCAATCGTTTAACCTTGCGGGATCTGAAAGCCCTGAAGGATGACAAGGGGGCGCAGAACGTCATCCGTGACATGGCGCGTAAGACATACCTCGCCCGGGCGCACAAGAACTGAATGAAGGTCAACTACTACGAGATTCTCGGTGTAGACCGTTCCGCGAGCGATCAGGAGATTCGTGCCCGATTCCGGAACCTGGCGAGAGAGAATCATCCCGACCGATACCGTGGCGACGACAAGGCTGATGCGGAGAGGAAGTTTCAGACGCTGACCGAAGCGATGAATATCCTGACCAACCCTGCGAAACGGCAGCAGCACGACTCGGAAATCGCGTCGGGCGGTGGGAAAGCGAGCACCGATTTCGTTCAGGTCGCGAGGAAATATGTCGCCAATGGGGTCAAGGCGTTCAAGGATGGAAACCTGCGGGCGGCGTACGAGAACTTCGACTTCGCGGTGAAACATAACCCGCAGGACGCGAAGGCGTTCCATAATCTGGCATTGACTGCGGCGCGCATGAAGGGATACGAGCGACAGGCCGTGCAGGCGATCGAGGCTGCTGTTCAGCGGGAGCCTATGAATGGGGTTTATCTGAAAGATGCCGGTATGATCTGCCGTCAGGCTGGGCTCAACGCGAAGGCGGAGCGGTACCTGGAAGAAGCACTGACCTGGGACAGTGAGAACGCGGAGATCCAGGTAGCACTTGCGCAGTTACGTGAGACGAGGGAGACGGGGAAAGGCGGCTTCTCGATTTTCGGGAAGCGCTGACGCGCATGGAAGTGAAGGCATTCGGTCTCACGCACGTCGGCCGGCAGCGGCAGCACAACGAGGACGCGTTTCTCGTCGAGGGAGATGCTCGCCTCTTCATCGTCGCCGACGGCATGGGAGGGCACGCCGCCGGCGAGATAGCTTCCCGGATTGCCGTCGACTCGGTCTCCGAGTTCATCCTGCACACGAAAGAAGACGACGGGACCTGGCCTCACGCCTACGACGAAACATTTCGCCGTTCGACCAACAGACTGATGGCCGCGGTCCGGATGGCGAACACGCGCGTTCTCGAGGCGATGCGCAAGGACGCCCGGCTGCGCGGAATGGGAACGACGATCGTTGCCTGTCTTGCCGATGGCACGACCGTTTCAGTCGCTCACGTTGGCGACTCTCGCGCCTATCTGATCCGCGGGAGCGAGATCACCAGGATCACCAATGACCACTCATGGGTCTTCGAACAGGTCCAGGCGGGGATGCTGACCGAGGTCGAAGCCGAGAAGCACCCTCTGAGGAACGTGATCACCAGGGCCCTCGGCGGAGCGCTTCAGGTTTCCCCCGACGCCTCGGAGATCGCCGCTCAGCCCGGTGACGTCTATCTGCTCTGCTCCGACGGTCTTACCGGCATGGTCTCTGAATCAGAGATACTTCGCCTCGTCGCCGAGAGCAACGGCGACCTGGAGAAAGCATGCGGCCGCCTGATCGAAGCCGCAAATGAAAATGGCGGTATCGACAACATCACGGCGGTGCTGGTCAGAGCGATCTGAGTTCGCATCAGCCCGGAAGGCGTGTTCCACGCTGCCGGCAGCCACCGCAAACATCCCACTGGAGAGCCCGTGCACGTTCGTATCGACTATTGCGGCGTTTGAAATTACCTTCCGAGAGCTGCCGGTCTGGCGGCCGAGATCAAGAAGACGTTCGGGATCGAGAGCGAACTGGTGCGCGGCAGCGGCGGCATCTTTGTCGTCAGTGCGGACAATCAGGTGCTTTTCTCCAAGAAGGAGACCGGGCGGTTTCCGACCGAGAGCGAGATCATCGAGGCGTTGCGCGCGATCACTCTGTGAGACGATGGCCGCGGCAGACGCGGAAACGTCACGTGCCGGGAGTGAGAACATGACCGAACAGTCCTTGATCGAGCGGATCGGAGAGACGATTCAGCTGCACTCGAGCGCGAAACAGGTTTATGGAGATCCCATCGAACGGGATGGCACCACGATCATTCCTGTCGCCCGCGTTCAGTGGGGTTTTGGAGGCGGCGGCATAGGGCACGGGCATGCCGAACGGGGAGGGGGCGGTGGCGGTGCGCGAGCCATCCCCACCGGATTCATCGAACTGCGTGATGGGAAGGCAGAGTTTCGTCCGATCGATGACGGGTCGAACATCCAGGTGATCGCGGCCGTCGGAGTTTTCGGCCTGATCGCCGGAGCCGTTCTCGCGAAACTGATCCGGCGCTGACGCGTCGTCTACAATTATCGCCGTGCATCCGGACGTGGAAGAGCTTCGGCCGAAGCTCAAAGAGATTCTCTACGACTGTGCGGTGGAGATTCGCGCGACGAAGGCGGCACTCTTTCTGGCAGATACTCCCGGTCACTTCGAGCTCGTGACGGAGTTCGGATTCCGTGGAGCGATCCGAGAGACGGCCGACGTCAACGATCCGATTGTCGACCGGTGCGGTCGAGGACGCTCGGCGTTCTTCGTGAACGGCCTTGCCGCCGAGCCGCGATTTTCGGAGATCCTCTTCGAATCGTCCACCGACCGGCTTCTCGTGGCGCCACTCTATGCACGCGGAAAGCTGATCGGACTGATCGATATGCGCGACAAGGGGGGCAAGCAGCCCTTCGAGAAGCCCGATCTCGAGAAAGCGCAGGCGATCGCCGAACGGCTGGTCGAGCTCTTCGCCAACAAGAACATCTTCGGGCACCGTGTCATCACCCTGTCGAATGTCGCTCAGGAGACCGCTCCACAGGAGAGAGAGGCCGAGCGCCCGGCGATGGCTGGTACGCGCGCCGTACCGCCGGCAGTTCCTCCTCCGCTCGAGGCTCCCCCGCTCGCTCCCGCAACTGCGGCGGCTCCCCCGCTGCGTACTCGGTCGGCGCGATCGACCGGGCGGCCGGAAGGGCCGGGTCTCGCGACCCTGGTGCTCGACGCTCGGAATGCGGCCAGCCGCATCGTTGCGCCGGTCCCTGAAACGATTCACGAAAGCGAGGTAACGGCCGTTCGAGAGGCTCTCCGGTCGGTCCTGCTGATTCCCGGCGCGGTCATCGCGATGTTTTCCGCGTTTGGTCATCTCGGCGGGTTGCAGGAGATAGCTGGCCGCTCCGGGGTGACCGAGGAAGCGCAGCGAATGGTCCAGTCGAAGCTGAACGTCTGGCTTTCGCGGAGGGGAGAGGGCGGCGGCTACGTCCGCGTTTCGGTTTCGACTCCCTTCGGCACGGTCACCCCGCCGCTTGCCGCCGGCCAGGTACAGAAGGTGTTCACGGCGCCGCTGAAGGTCGCCGATCTAAAAGGTCTCTATCTGACGGTGGTTTTTGAAGGAAACCCGGAAAGAGCCGCCCATGAGCTCCTCGGGGTTCTCCATAGTCACCTGCAGCTCGTGATCGAGAGCGCGATCGAGCGGCGCAAGGGAGCGGAGCTCCGGGTGCGTACGGCCGAGATGCTGGTCGAGCCGGACCTGTCCCGCTTTCCCGAGTTGCGACGCCACTCGGAGGCTGTGGCGGAACTGGCAGAGTCGCTGGCGCGATATCTGGCTCTCTCTCCAGCCGAGGTGGAGAATGCTCGAATCGTCGGACTCGTGCACGACTGCGGTATGCGGCTGCTCGACTATTCGCGCCTTTATCGCAAACACGATCTCACTCAGGAGGAGCTCGGATTTCTGAGGGAACATCCGGCGGTAAGTGCCTCACTCGTCGAGCCACTGCTCGGTTCGGAAATCGCTCGCGCCGTCCTCTGCCACCATGAAAGAGTCGACGGTCGCGGCTATCCGAACCAGTTGCAGGGAGACGAAATCCCTCTGCTTTCGCGAATCGTTCAGATCTGCGATGCCTGGGTAGCGATGACGGATGCGGAGACCTATCAGCCGCCACAGGCGCCCGCCAACGCGCTTTCAGTGATCCTGCAGGCGGCCGGCTCCCAGTTCGATGCGGGACTCGCCAGTCGTTTCAACGAGATGATCAGAGCGAGAGGGTAGGGCCGCGCAGATAGTGCGCACGTCGCGCGAAGCGCCTTGGAGTGCGGCGGCCACAGCCGCCGCTTTGCACCGCGTACGGTCTATGCAAGAGCTGGATCGCGTGCCCATCGTGGATGTCCAAGTCGGTGGGCGCCTGTCCTTTGTGTGAAAGCGGTGTCTGAGGCCACCGCACTCCAAAGCGCTTCGCGCAACGATTGTGGCGCGCACTGAGCCAATGCATCCGCCGCAGAGAAGTGAGAATCTTGGTTAGCGCGTAACGGTCACCGCATTGATCGGCGGCATCCGCTTCCACCAGTCCGTTTCTGCTTCGAACCACGCGGCGACGCGGAACAGCGCGGCTTCGGCAAAGTGCCGTCCCATGATCTGAAGTGAGAGCGGAAGCGCTTCGCGGCTGAATCCCGAAGGGATTGCGATCGCCGGGATGCCGGCGAGGTTCGCTGGCGCCGTGAAAATGTCCGAGAGATACATCGCAATCGGATCTTCGACCTTCTCGCCGATTCGAAAGGCCGGTTCGGGTGTGGTAGGTGTCAGCAGGTGATCGAACCTCTGCAACTCGGAGACGATCTCGCTTCGTAATCTTGCACGAGCCTTTTGGGCACGCCCGTAGTAGGCGTCGTAGTATCCGGAGGAGAGCGCGAAGGTTCCGAGCATGATCCGCCGCTTGACCTCCTCGCCGAGCCCCTCAGCTCGCGACGCGCGGTAGACCTCCTCGAGCGATCCTCCTTCTCCCGAGCGACGTCCGAAGCGGATGCCGTCGAAACGCGCCAGATTGGCGCTCGCCTCGGCATTCGCGACGATGTAGTAGGTCGCGATCGCGTGCCGCAACGAGGGGATGTGCGCGTCCTCGACGATGGCGCCGCCGCTCCGCAGCAGTGTGATCGCGGACGCGAAATTCTCGGCGACTTCGCCCTCGAGCTGTTCGACCGCTTCCTGGACGACCCCGAAGCGAATGCCACGGACCCCGGCACCGATATCCCGCGTGAATTCTGCAGCTGGCTCCATGCTGGACGTCGAGTCGAGCGGGTCGTGACCCGCGATGATCTCGAGCATCTCAGCTGCCTCGCGTACGGTCTTCGTCACGACGCCGATCTGGTCGAGGCTCGAGGCGAAGGCGACGAGGCCGGAGCGACTGACTCGACCGTACGTCGGTTTCAGACCGACCACACCGCACAGCGCGGCAGGCTGGCGGACCGAGCCGCCGGTCTCCGAGCCGAGCGCAACGGGAACCATTCGTGCCGCGACGGCGACGGCAGAGCCACCCGAGGAGCCGCCCGGCACGCGAGTGGGGTCCCACGGATTGCGCGCCGGACCGAAGGCGGAGTGCTCGTTGGACGAACCCATGGCGAACTCGTCCATGTTGGTCTTTCCGATCACGAAGGCCCCTGCTGTCCGCAGTCGCTGAACGGCTGTGGCGTCGACTGGAGAGACGAAGGACTCGAGCATCCGCGATCCGCAGGTCGTGGCGAGACGTGTGGTGACGATGTTGTCCTTCACAGCGACGGGAAGGGAGCTCTTTCCGGCCTCGCGATCGATGCTGAGAAATGCGTTCAGTTCCGGGTTGAGGTGTTCGACGGCCTGCAGACAGGCGCGGACGTACTCCTCAGGCGAAGCTTCGTCCCGCGCCTTCGTCCACGGGAGTTCGAGCAGGTCATTCACCGGCGATCACCCTCGGAACCACGAAGAAACCGTCGCGCCAGGCCGGGGCGTTCCGCTCGACGTCCGGCTGATCGAGAGGCAGGTGAGGCGTATCGGCGCGGAGCGGCGTGGGCAGGCTGTCCGCTTCCTCACCATCTGGTAGCTCGAGCTCCTGCAGTTGATCGACGTAAGAGAGGATGGCGGTCATTTCGAGCGCCATCCGGTCGAGAGCCTCATCGTCGAACTGCAGTTGCGCGAGGGCTGCAACACGCCGCGCTTCGTCGCGATCGATTTTCATCGGGCGTGAGTCTACCCGAGGTGTACAATCGTTATGTGCGTAATGGGTGGGTGTGGTTGTTACTGAACCTCCACGTGGCGGTTCTTCTGTCCGCGGAACCTGCCCGCACTCCATCTGCCTCTCCTCGACCCAAGGCCCCCGCTTCGACCGCCAGCCGTGTTTCCACGACTGCACCCGTCGCCACCGCGCAGGTTGCTCCCGGGATCTCCGCGACGCTCACACGGGACTACGAGATCGAGGTCCGAGTCACTGCGCACAAGGGTGACGCATGGACCAGGCTCGCCAGGCGAGTGACGGGCGATGCCACGACGTGGGAGGAGATTGCCGCACTGAATCAAGCTGACGGCAATCTCAAGGCAGACCAGAAGGTCCGCGTCCCCTTCGCTCTTCTCCGCCCGGAGTTGCAGCGCGACATCTTCACCACGCTTTTTCCCTACGACAAGAAAACATCCGACGGTTGGCGACACATTGTCGTCGGCTCGAAAGGTGTCGAAGGCGAATCACTCTGGAAGATCGCCGAGTGGCTCACCGGCGACGGCGCAAACTACAGCTTCATTCGAAAGGCGAATCCGACTCAGGGACTCTCGACCCGCAAAGGTGACGTAATCCTCGTTCCCAGAAGACTGCTCACCGCCGCATTCGGCGGGGGCATGGAGGAAGAGAATGCACCGACGACGGCAGCAGAGGTTCGGAAACCCACAGACAATGCGGCTCAGCGTGCATCAGCGCATGAAAATGTTCAGGAGGCGTCAGCAGCGTCCCTGGGACAGGCGGCACTGAGCTACGAACGCCGGGGATCGGAACCGTATGCCGTCTACCGCCTTCAGAAGGGCGAGGCGCTTTATTCGTCCGTTGCGATCCGATTCACAGGCCGTGTGTTCGCGCGGGATGTCGGTGATGTTCTCGATCGCATCGTGAAGTTCAACGAGATCGAGGACGTCTCGAGAATTCCGGCCGGCTACCCGGTCAAGATCCCGATGGAGCTGCTGCTGCCGGAGTTTCTCCCGCAGGACGATCCTACCCGCCTGGCGAGTGAGACGTCGAAACGCGAGAGCGCGAAGGTTGCGCGCAGGACTCGTGCGGCAGGCCTCAATGGCGTGCATGTGATCCTCGATCCCGGACACGGCGGCCGCGACGTCGGGACTGAGCAGGGTGACGTCTGGGAATCGATCTACGTCTATGACGTCGCTGTGCGACTCCGCCGCATCATCGAGAAGCAGTCTGCCGCGAAAGTCTCGATGACCACGCGATCGAAGGAGCATGGCTATTCGATCATGGATCGTGACGTACTCCCGCGCGTGAGCGATCACTACGTACAGACGACGCCGCGGTTCGACCTCCAGGATGCGATCGTAGGAGTCAATCTCCGCTGGTACCTTGCCAACTCGATTTTCAGGCGTGCTGTCGATCAGGGCGCCCAGCCTGAAAAGGTGGTGTTCCTGTCGATCCATGCTGACTCGCTGCACCCCTCCCTCCGCGGCGCGATGGCCTATATCCCCGGTGCCAGCTATGCGACCGGCTCCTACAGCAAGAAGGGAGACGTCTATCTCGCGCGAGCCGAAGTGCGGGAACAGCCGAGCGTCACCCACTCGAAGCGGGACGCCCTTCTTGCTGAAGGTCTCTCCCGTTCGTTCGCCACGAGTGTCATCGGCGCGTTCGAGAAGAAAGGGTTGAAGGTCCATCCCTACGCTCCCGTGCGTGACAACGTCATCCGCAGGGGCGGAGCATGGGTTCCGGCGATCATTCGGCACAACCAGGTCCCCACTCGCATGCTCCTCGAAGTCTGCAACCTCGGCAATGCGAAAGACCGCGAGCTGATGAAGACGAAGAAATATCGCCAGCAGCTTGCTGAAGCCATCTACGAGGGGATCGTCGACTTCTACGCGCAGAATGACGACCGCAGATCTCCGGTTCTGGCGAGCGGCGCGAAGTAGCCCGCCCGCGCACGTACCTTGCGATATCTTGGAGTTCCTCGGTTCCTCGGGGTTCCTCGGGGTTGTGTAGCGCGGGCGTCCTCGCCCGCCGTACCGCGGACGTCCCCGTCCGCAGGGGGCGTCTCGCCCCCCGGCGATCGCCCCGAATCGTCGCCTCATCGCCCCGGAGGTGATCGCGACGCGGTCGTTGCGCAGCAGCCTGTTACACGCCAGTTGCCATTTCACCACCATCGGACACTAGAATCCGTTCTGGAGGATTGCTACATGTCCGATGCGAAGGTTTACAAGCTGGTCGAAATTGTTGGTACTTCCGAGGAATCGTTCGAGAAGGCCGTGTCAGGCGGGGTCGAGCGCGCATCCCAGACGGTGCGGAACATCGACTGGTTCGAAGTGACGGAACTTCGTGGCCGCGTCGAGAACGGCAAGGTTGCCCAGTATCAGGTGAAGCTGAAGGTCGGATTCCGGCTCGATTAGGTCTGTCACTTGCGGCGGTCGACACCAACCGCACGCATGCCAGATGTCACCCCGAGCGGGCGGGTGGGCGAGGAACCTGGGCAGGCTGCGTACTCCGTAGCGCCGTGGGCAGAGCGGGTGCGGCTACTTCGCCTTTGGGGCTGGCCCTCGGCCCTCAGCCCTCAGCCCTCTCATCATCTGAAGGGCCGAGGCGGATCGGGTGGTCGACGGGATTGGGAATCAGATCCTCTCCTTCCGAGCGTGCCACGAAGGCGGCGCAGGAGAGATCGCCGGTGACGTTGACCGCGGTACGCAGCATGTCGAGGATCCGGTCGACTCCCAGGATCAGCGCGATTCCCGCCGCCGCCTCGCCCGCGAGGCCGACCGACTGCAAAACAAGGATCAGAGTGATGATCCCGGCGCTCGGCACTCCAGCGGCGCCGATCGAGGCGAGGGTTGCGGTCAGTACGATGGTCAGCAGTTCGTCCAGGCCGAGTGCGTGGCCGTAAACCTGCGCGATGAAGACCGTCGCGACACCCTGATAAAGCGCCGTCCCGTCCATGTTGATCGTGGCTCCGAGAGGAAGGACGAATGAGGCGACCGGCTTGGAGACTCCCAGATCCTCCTGGGCGGCCTCCATCGTCACGGGCAGCGTCGCATTGCTCGACGAGGTCGAGAATGCGATCAGCGGTACCTTGCGAATTCGCTTGAAGAACTCGATCGGATTGAGCCGTGCGAGGATCGTCACCAGCGTCCCGTATGTCAAGAACACGTGCAGGAGCAGGCCCACGATCACGACGAGTGAGTAAATTGCCAGACTTCGCAGTACGTCGACGCCGAATCGGGAGATCACTCCGGCGATCAGAGCGAAGACGGCGTAGGGTGCGAGACGCATCACCCAGTCGATGAGCACCATCGCCGCATCGTTCACACCCTGAAAGAACTGGAGCACCGCCTCACGCGGTGCCGGTTTCAGCTGTGAGACCGCGGCGCCGAACAGAAGCACGAAGATGATCAGTGGGAGCAGGTTGCCCTGAGCCGCGGCACCGATCGGATTGTCGGGAATCATGTTGAGCAGCACGTCCCAGGTGGAGGGACGTTCTTCGGCGAGCGCGACTCTGCTCGCGGCAGCGCCGCTGAACTCGGCTGCAAGGGCGTCCCGTGTTTCCGGCGCGATCCGGCTGCCCGGCTTCACGATGACAGCCAGCGTGAGGCCGATGGTGATCGCGAGCGCGGTCGTGACGAGGTAATAACCAACGGTCTTCCCACCGATCCTGCCGAGCTTTCGGATATCGCCGAGCGAGGCCACTCCCGTCATCAGCGATGAGACGACCAGCGGGATGACGATCATCGTGATCAGGCGGATGAATACCCGGCCGACGAAATCGAGGAAGGGAAGAATGCTGCCCGTCCACCATTCACTGGCGCCGAAGCCTAGGAAGTTGATGGCGATTCCGGCGAGGGCGCCGAGGACGAGCCCGATGAAGATCTTCGTATAGAGCTGCATTGGATGTGCATTGTGCACGGTAGGAAGGTCGACGGCTAGTCGCAGTGATGAGTCGGCCCCCATTTCTGCCGGGTTGGCGGCTGGTCCCTGAGAACCGGCCGAAGTTGGAAGGGGGAAGGCATCACGGTAGAATCGCGTTCCTCGATTCCGAGACCCGGCGCCGCTCGGAGTACCCGCCTGGCGGCCGGACAATCAAGACAGGAGCAACCATTGACTGCCACACTCGAAACGACACACCAGTTTGATGCGGCCGAAGCGGCCGGACGGCCTCCGTACAAAGTCAGCGACCTGAGCCTCGCGACGTTCGGGCGAGCCGAGATCCGGCTGGCCGAGCACGAGATGCCCGGACTGATGGCCGTACGTGAGAAGTATGGGAAGGAAAAGCCGCTGCGCGGTGCACGCGTCATGGGTTCACTGCACATGACCGTTCAGACTGCAGTGCTCATCGAGACGCTGGAGATTCTCGGAGCCGACGTG
>DASVLC010000299.1:0-6571 GCA_036385045.1 Thermoanaerobaculia bacterium
GACGACCCAGGAGGTCGGAGAGGCACCGCGCCTGAAGTTGGCGATTCGAAGGCATGGGTCGTCGGCAAGGGATCCCTCTCCGTCCTCCGCCCCTCCCGCCAGCCACCCGCCCCGGGGCTCCGGCGGCTCGGGATGACAGGCATGTGAGTCGCGGAACTCCGAGGACCCGGAGGAACCCCGAGGAACCAAGGAACCGAGGAACTCCGAGGAACCGAGGAACCCCGAGGAACCGCTCCACCCCCCGAGCACCGTTCTTGCTACCATCCGCGGCGTGACGGAAATTCCGGCCCAGAGGCAACCTGAAGGCATGACCGGAGCCAGGGTGGCGGCGCTTGATGTGAATCCCTCCGAAGCGCTGTTGACGGTCAAAAACCTCCGCACCTCCTTTCCCTCCGACGATGGTCCTGTTCATGCCGTAGACAACGTTTCATTCAGCGTCCGAAAAGGGGAAGCGGTGGCGCTGGTCGGGGAGTCGGGATGCGGCAAGAGCGTCACGGCGATGTCGATCATGAAGCTGGTCGCGACTCCTGGCCGGATCACGGCGGGCGAGATTCATTTCAAGGGTCGCAACCTCGTGGAGCTGACCGACAACGAAATGCGGACGATCCGCGGCAACGACATCGCGATGGTCTTCCAGGAGCCGATGACTTCACTCAACCCGGTCTTCAAGATCGGGTCGCAGGTTGCCGAAGCTCTGCAGATTCACAAGAAGCTTTCGAAGAAAGCGGCGTGGAAAGAGGCGGGCGAGATGCTCGAGCTGGTCTCGATTCCAGACCCGCACAAGAGGCTCTACGACTATCCTCATCAACTCTCAGGAGGAATGCGGCAGAGAGTCATGATCGCGATTGCGCTCTCCTGCGATCCCGAGCTCCTGATCGCCGACGAGCCGACGACCGCGCTGGACGTCACGATCCAGGCGCAGATCATGGAGTTGCTTGCCTCTCTGCAGAAGAAGCTGGGTCTGGCCGTTCTGCTCATCACCCATGACCTCGGAGTGGTAGCGGAGTTCTGTGAACGGGTGATCGTCATGTACACCGGACGCGTGGTCGAAGAGGCTCCGGTCCGCAAGCTCTTCGCGAATCCCTCGCATCCGTATACGCGAGGTCTGCTCAAGTCACTGCCGGGAACCCAGACGGTCGCCGAACTGGCTGCACCGCGTACCGAAGCAGAGGCGAAGTCCACCTACAACCCTCCTCCCGGACGGCTGCCTACGATCAGTGGCATGGTTCCCTCGGTGACCTCCCTTCCGCCGGGCTGCAAGTTCAACCCGCGCTGCCCTGATGTCATGGATATCTGTCTCGGCAGAGAGCCGGCGCTGATGCCGGTCGGAGAAGGACAGGCAGCGAGGTGCTATCTGCATGGGGAAGAAGCTGATCCGGAGCGGAAGTGAAAAGGCGAAATTGAAAATTGAAAATTGAAAATTGAAAACGAAGAAGATGCGCCGGGAAGACCGGCAGGTGCAGACGAGGTAAGGGCACCTCTGATTCGGAGCGAAACTGAAAATGACGAACGTTGCACCAGTCACACAGCAAGTCGCGAGCGAGTGCACTCTCGTCTCTCGTTTTCAATTTTCAATTTTCAATTTTCAATTTCGATCTCCCTGGAGACGTCCTCTTGCCTGACAAACCGTTCATTCCCGGGGATGACAAAGTGGCTCCCGCGATCACTGGCGGGCTCCAGACGCCTGCCGACCAGACCGACCGTCAGCGCGAGATCATCGCGCTGGAGCCGCATGACAGTGACGAAGAGTCAGCCCCGCAGCAGACACCGAAGGTGCCGCTCGGAATTGGTGAGCCGCTACTCGTGGTCCGCGACCTCAGGAAGTACTTTCCGGTCAAGCGGGGGGTGCTGGCCAGAGTCGTCGCGCAGGTGAAGGCCGTCGATGGCATCAGTTTCGGATTGTCGAGAGGCGAGACGCTCGGACTGGTAGGGGAGTCGGGGTCGGGAAAGACGACGGTCGGGCGCTGCATTCTCCGTCTGATCGAGCCGACTGACGGCAGCGTCGAGTTCGACGGAACCGACGTTCTGAAGCTCGACTCCGGCGACCTGCGACGGATGCGGCGGCACATGCAGATCGTCTTTCAGGATCCCTACGCGTCGCTCAATCCACGAATGACGGTCAATTCGATCGTCTCTGAGCCGCTCATCATCCATGGGCAGCTGAATGCGAGGGACCGCAGCGATCGCGTTGCGGAGCTCCTCGAAAAAGTCGGTCTGAACCCGGACTATCGGAAACGCTATCCACACGAGTTCTCCGGCGGTCAGCGCCAGCGGATCGGTGTCGCACGGGCGCTCGCAACGAACCCTCAGTTCCTCGTTCTCGACGAACCTGTCTCCGCTCTCGATGTCTCGGTACAGGCTCAGGTAGTGAATCTTCTTCAGGATCTTCAGGAGGAGTTCGGGCTCACCTATCTGTTCATCGCGCACGATCTGTCGGTCGTCGAGCACATCTCAACGCGCGTTGCGGTCATGTATCTCGGAAAGATCATGGAACTGACCGATCGCAGGTCGATCTTCGATGACCCGCTGCATCCGTACACGAGGGCGCTTCTGTCGGCCGTTCCCGTCCCCGACCCGACGGTGAAGAAAACGCGGATCCTCCTGCAGGGCGACATCCCGACGCCGCTGAATCCGCCGAGCGGATGCGTATTTCACACACGCTGTCCCATTGCCCAGTTCCCCGTCTGTAAGACCGATGTTCCGGCGCTCATCGAACATAAGCCGGGGCATTTCGCTGCGTGCCACTTTGCAGGCGAGCCTTTGCCCGAGCATACCGACCCCGAGGGACTGGCGAAGAACGAGCCGGCGATCGCCGGGTAAGCGCTCGCTCTCGATCTCCGGTTGACACACCGGCGGCGATGCCGTAATCAGCGAGTCCGGCGTCCAGATGACAATCGAAACCAGAGCGACCCCCGGGTCCGCAGGACTGCTGCGCGCGATCGGCTCCTGGTCGATGATCGGCGTCGGAATCAACGGCATCATCGGTGCGGGGATCTATGGGCTCCCGTCGAAGGCCTTTGCGATTGCAGGCCCCTGGAGCGTGCTCTCGCTGCTGCTGGTCGCCGCTGCCGCCGGCGTGATCGGCCTGGTGTTCGCCGAGGTGAGCAGCCGCTATTCGAACTCCGGGGGAACCTATCTGTATGCGCGCGATACCTTCGGCCCTCTCGTAGGATTTCAGGCGGGATGGCTGCGGTGGCTCGCGGGACTGATGGCGTGGGCCGCGAATGCGAATCTGCTGGTGACCTACCTCGGATTCTGGTGGCCCGATGTGGACAAGGGGTGGTCGCGCGCGGCGCTGCTGACGGCGGTCACGGTCTCCCTCACCGCGGTGCATTACGTCGGCGTCCGACGCGCGGCGCTGGTGAGCAATGTCTTTGCGGGCGCGAAACTGCTCCCACTCGCATTCTTCGTTCTCGCAGGTCTTTTCTTTATCGAACCGGCCCGCTTCCAGGTCAGTCAGCCGCCTGAGTTCAGCGCTTTGGCCTCGAGCGCTCTACTGCTGATGTTCGCTTTCACTGGATTCGAGTCGCTGCCGATCATGGCGGGTGAGGTCAACTCACCTCGACGTACGATGCCGATGGCCGTTCTCGGCGCGCTCGGCATCGTGACGGTGGTCTACCTGCTGATTCAGGTGGTCTGCATCGGTACGCTGCCTGGCCTGGGAGAGTCGAGCCGTCCCGTGGCCGATGCCGCCACCTCGTTCCTGGGCGGGTGGGGAGGCGCTTTGATGGCTGTGGGAGCAGTCGTCTCGATCGCGGGCAATCTGAGCGGCCAGATATTCGGCACGACCCGGACGCTGTACGCGATCGCCGAACAGCGGCAGGCGAGTCCGCTGTTTGCCCGTACCCATCCGACTTTCCAGACACCTCATGTGGCGATCGTGACGACGATGGCAGCTACTCTGGCACTGGCTCTTTCCGGAACCTTCATCGGACTGCTTACCCTCAGTACTCTGAGTCGCATCGCTCTCTACGCCATCACCTGTGTCGCGCTCCCGGTTCTGAGACGCCGCCATCCCGACAATCCTCCGCGTTTCCGTCTTCCCGGCGGCCCCTGGGTGGCCGCCCTCGGTCTCGTCCTGAGCCTGGCGCTCGCCAGCCAGACCACGCCCCGCGACCTCCTCATCCTTGGCGGGGCCGTAGTCGCGGGACTTCCACTCTACTGGCTCGCGCTGCGCCGTTACGGCCCGGAAGGCTAGGATCTGCCAGCGAGGATCGCTCCGCGGTGTTTCGATTTCGACCCCCGATCGCCGCTTCGTCGCGGATACAATTCGCCTCGCTCGGCCTCGGATCCGGAAACCATCGGCTCATCCTTTCGTAATAGAGGCGTGTTTGGGAGGACTTGAATGACCGCTGTTCGACGTTCGATCATGATTCTGGCACTGTTGCTCGCCGCGACCGCGTTGTTCGCGCAGCAGGCGCCGGTTGCCCGCGCCACAGAGGCGGTCACCGCCGAGACCGACGGTGATGCCCTCGATCCGCGCGCGATGAGACTGACGCTGAACGATGCCGTGAAGACCGCGCTGACGCAGAACCTCGGCGTCCAGATTCAGGACTACGAGTATCGAATCGCCGGAGAGGGTTTGCGCGGTGAGTACGGATTGTTCGATTGGATTGCCTCGGCGAGAGCCGAGCAGGCGACCAATGAGTCGCCGACCATCAGTACGTTTTCGGCCAGCGCCTCCAAGTCCACATCAGTGAACGGGGCGGTCCAGCAGATCATCCCGACCGGCGGACAGTACCGCGTGGGCTGGACGAACTCGAAGGTCTCGACCACCGGTGGTGGAACGTTCGTGAATCCGGCCTATCGCAGCGGACTGCAGCTTTCGTTTACACAGCCACTGATGAGGGACTTTGGGGTCGACGTAACCCGCCGCGGGATCACAATCGCGCGCAACAACCTCGGAATCACCGAAGGAGCGTTTCGCACCGTATTGATGGACACGGTCAGCAGCGTCGAGCAGGCCTACCTCGATCTGATCTACTCCCGCCGTGCGGTGGACGTCGTCAAGGAGTCGCTCTTCCTCGCGAGGGATCAATCGCGGATCACCCAGATCCGAATCGATGTCGGAGCTTCGGCCCCGCTCGATATCCTCCAGCCGAGAGTCACGATTGCCACGACGGAGGAGAGTCTCATCCGGTCGGTTGCGAACGTCCGTTACGCCGAAGACCGGCTCCGCGCGCTCCTCAACCTCCCGCGCTCGGAATGGGACAGGCCGATCGTGCCGGCGGAGGATGTCGCGTTCACGCCGATGACGATCCGGATGGAAGACGCGGTGAACCAGGCGCTGCGCAATCGTCCGGAAATGAGCCAGCAGGCACTTGCCACCGATACACTTCGGATCCGTGCGCTGTATGCGCGTAACCAGACTCTCCCGACTCTGGACCTCGAGCTCGGCTACAACCTCGGCGGTCTGGCCGGGCGGACGCTGGAGCTCGACGACGACGGCGTCCCTACGGGCCGGATCGTCTCGAGTGGTTACAGTGACGCCCTGTCGCAGCTGGCCGGCCTCGATTTCCCGAGTTGGAACGTGGCGGTGAACGTCGGGGTGCCGATCACCAACATCGCGGCACGCGCGCAGAGGCGTGCGGCCGAACTCGATCTGGAGCAGTCGCGTGCGCAGATGGCGCAGACGGAGCAGGCGATTGCTGTCGAGGTCAGGCTTGCCGCACGTGCGGTCGAAGAGTTCTCGCGCACGATTGCAGCGACTCGGGCGGCTCGAGAGGCGGCCGAGCAGAACGTCCAGGCCGAGCGCCGCCGGTTCGAAAACGGGATGACGACCAATTTCCAGGTTCTCGAAGTGCAGCAGCAGCTTTCCGATTCCCGGGTTCGTGAGCTTCAGGCGATCGTTGGTTACAACAAGGCCGTGGCCGCGTATCATCGGGCGGTAGGCGACATCCTGGATGTGCACGGGATCGCCTTTACTGCTCCCGAGAGAGTCGAAGAACCGCGCATGTTCTCGTTCCTCGATCGTTACAACTGGCTGAACTACGGGAGCCGCGTCAGGACCGAAAGCGAGCCGTAATGACGGAAGTCGGAAGCCCGCCCGCTGCGCCGGAACCGCCGGCGGAGTCGACGAATGTTTTTCAAAGATACGCGGGGGTGTTGTTCGCCCCCGCGGAGACGTTTCAATCGATCGCGCGCCGGCCGAACGTGCTGATGCCGCTGATCGTCGTGCTCGTCATCTCGCTGCTCTCGACAGCGATCGTGATCCCGCGAATGGACTTCGAGTCGATCACCAGTGAGCAGACGCAGAAGATGCGGAAGCAGAATCCGAACATGTCTGAAGCCGACATCGAGCGGATGGAAAGGATCACCACCGCGAGTGCGAAGGTGTTCGGCTGGATCTCGCCGGTGTTCATGCTCGCCTGGTATCTGCTCGTCGCGGGCGCGCTGCTTCTCGGCGTCCGGCTGATGGGGGGCGATGGCGATTTCAAGCAGGCGTTCTCCACGACGCTTTATGCCTGGGCCCCGCTGATCCTTTTCGGAATCATCAGCGCGATCGTAGTGCTCGCGAGAGGAAGCTTCGACCCGATGACGGCAGCTACGATGGTGAAGTCGAATCCAGGCT
>DASVLC010000300.1:0-4242 GCA_036385045.1 Thermoanaerobaculia bacterium
GGGGCGTGGGCGGGAGGGGTGGAGGACGGTCGAAGGATCCCGTCATCGACGACCGGGCAGAAAGCACCGCCCAACCCACCCTGGCGCATGATCAAGGGATCCCTCTCCGTCCTTCGCCCCTCACACCCGCCCGCCACCCACGGGGCTCCGGCGGCTCGGGATGACAGGCGTGGTGGTGGGCGGGCCGGGCCGACGTATGGTCGGCCTGACATGCGGGGTTAGGCTCGGCGGGAATGATCCACACCGTAGCCTGTCATCCCGAGCGTAGCGAGGGATCTGGGCGGTGGGCGGTGCCATTCGCGCGCATCGCACCGCCCGCCCACCCTGGCGCACGATGAGGGGGTCCTTCGGCCGTCCTTCGCCCCTCCCGCCCTCACGCCCACCACGGGGCTCCGGCGGCTCAGGATGACAGGCTTTTGGGGTGGGATCTGGTGGGAGCCCCCCTACTTCCTGATCTTCCCGTCCTCCACGATCACCGGGTATTCGTATCCGGCGCCGAAGTCCTTGTCGACGCGAAGGGTGCCGTTCACGAGGATGACGTCGCCGACCTTCGCGGTGTCGTGCGTGGTGATGGTCAGGTCGTTGTCGCCCTTCTCTTCGGAGCCTGAGCCGTCGCGGATGTGAATCCAGTTCATCCCCATAATGCCGTTACTCGCCTTGACGACCTTCCCGCGGACGGCAATTTTGCTGTCGGTGAGTTTCGTGCGAGTGGCCCACACCTCTGCGATCGTCCTGCCGTCAGCGCCTTCGGCCTTCGCGACATTGATTGGCCCAAGGTCGGCGGGCTTCGCGGCGCCGGGCATTCCCATCCCCATCGCACCGTGAGGGTTTGCGCCGTCAGTCGGCGGGTGACCTGCCGGCATGCCGGCGGCCATCATGCCCGCGGCATGCTCCTGCGACGGCTGAAGCGGAACGGGCGTACCGCCGCTGATGACGCGGGCGAACGTCACTTTGTCGAATGTGCGTTTGAGCGATTTCGACTCGAATTTCTCAGCGACCATCCGCGTCTCGACTTCGAGCTTCTCGCCCTTCTTCACGCCGAGAGGCCCGAGGACGTACCACTCCTTCGACTTGCCGTGATCGAGCAGGACGTAAGTGAAGCCGGAGGCGGTGTGAGACTCAACGACGGTTCCGCTCACCTTCTCGCCTTCAACGCTCTCCATGATGGCGCCACCCATCTCCGCGACGCTCGTGGTCTCAGCTGCGGTCGTGCTTGCTGCCTGGGCCAGCGGCTGTTCAGTCTTGCTGCAGGCGGCAAGCGCCAGCAGCATCATTCCTGCGATCGTCAGTGTTCTCATCTCTGCCTCCTCACTACTGGTTGGGTGCTTCGTAGGGATTCGCCTGCACGTAGCTGGCGATGGCCGCGTCGTCAACCGTGATCTCGCCTGCATCCCGGAGCTTCTCGATCCAGATCTGCCGGGCGTCGTGCTTCTTCTTCTCGAACATCGACTCGTGGATCTTCTGTTTCGCCTCTTCGAAGGAAAGTGACCTCTCAGGCTCGATTTCGCTCACCCGCACGAGATGCCATGCCGCGCCCGCTTTGATCGGATTGCTGACGCCGCCCTGGGGAAGTTTGAAGAGCGGCTCGAAGGGTTGGTCGACTTTTCCCTTCTCGATCCATCCCAGATCTCCACCTTTTTTCGTCGTGGTCGTGTCGAGAGAGTGCTGCTTGACCAGTTCTCCGAACTCTTCGCCGCGCTGGATGCGCCGTTGAAGCTCAGCGGCCTCCTCCTCGGTAGCGACCGCGATGTGAGCCACACGGCGCTTCTCGCCGATCAGCATCCGCCCTTTCTCCTTCTCGTACTGCGACCGCAGTTCATCGTCGGAGACCTTCACGGCGGGCAGCACATGCTTGGCGTACAACGCACGCTCCATCAGGCCCGCTTCGAACTTGTCGACGGCGGCCGCAACCTCCGGAACGTCGGCGATGTTCCGCTTCTTCGCCTCGAGAGCCACCAGCGCGGTATTCACGGCGGACCGGAGCGTCGTGTTGATCTTTTCGGTGGCCCGGCCCGGAAGGAATGCTGCCCACATCCGCAGCTCGGCCTCGGTGAATGCCTCTTCGACGGAGAGTTCACCGCCATCCCATGACGCGATTCCGGCCTCGGGGTCGGTCCGGAGCGCCCTGAGGAGTGCCATCGGCTCGATGCTCGGCGTCACGATCCGGGCCGAGTAGGCACGCCAGAGCTCGGCGGATAGCGCTTCCATCCGAGTCTCCCGTTTCCGCTCACGCAGCTTTGCCGTGAGCCGCTGCCTGACGCGATCATCCAGCTCCGGCCGCTGCGCCTCGAGCTTGTTCGTCAGCTGGATGATGGTCCAGCCCTCCGGCGTCTGAAACACCGGCGAGAGCTCGCCCGGCTCGAGTTGCATCACGACCTTCTCGATCTGCTCGGACCTCGAGCCCCAGGTGAAGGGATTGAGGCTTCCACCCCGGGTACGCGTCTGTGCGATGGAGCAGGTACGTGCGAGAAGATCGAAGTCCGCACCCCGCACGAGGCTCTCGCGAACCGCACGCGCTTCGCCCTCGGTGTCGACGACCATCTCCTTCGCGAGAAAGAGCTCTTTCGCCTGCTCCCAGGCGGCGCGGATCTCCTCTTCCGTCGGGGCCGACTTGTCATCGATCTCGCTCTTGAGGAGGTACTCCACCGACTTGCGGTCACGGAAAGTGTCGACCTCCGGCTTCACGAGAGCGTCTTCTTCGAGCCCGAGGTTGTACGCCTCCTGAATCAGGAGCCGCTCGTTGATGACGACGTCGAGGAAGCGCCGGATCTCGGCATCACCGCCGAGAAAGACTGTGTGACCACCGTGCTTTCCGACGAAGGCGGCCTTCAGATCAGCTGCGCTGATCGGGTCGCCGTTGACCTGCGCGAAGATCTGGCTCGCGCCGGTCGCGGTCGCGGATTTCGCGGACTCCGCTTCGGCAGCGAAGACGAGCAAGGTGAGGAGGAGGGAGGTGCTGATCGCGACTTTCAACATGATCGTTCTTTCTTACTGGCGGCCCCGAGCCAGACGGCTGCGTGACCGATTGCTCGTCGGCCCCTGTGGGCGTGCGTTTGCCTGTGCGATGACGACTTCCGAGACGACCCGGTCGGCCAGAGTGATTACCGACTGAATCGTTCCGCGTTCGAAGAGACCGGAGTACTCGATGCCGCGACGCTGATGGGTCGTGGCCCACAGAATCTCGCCGCTGGCGACGTCGGCGAGATTCATGTCGAGCTGGATCTCGGTGGTTCCGGAGCGTCCCTGGCGGAAGGTGTGAACGTTGCCGCGGAGAAAGAGCGTCGTCCCGAGGTGAGGTTCGAGACGCGCGAGTTCCTCGGAGGTCATGTAGATCAGTGACTGGAAGCGTTCGGCACGCATGGCGCCGCGGAAATCGGCCGCCTCGATCACTTCGAACTCTCCGGTGGAGGCGAGCCGGATGGTCAGGATCTCACCGATGATCCTTGCCGCATTGCGCGTGGTGGAGTCGAACGGCAGGACACAGATCCTCCGCAGTTCTTCCTGCGCGTGAAGAGCAGAGCGAAACGTCGGAGGGTCGCGGCGAAGGATCGAGGTGCCTCGTCCCGGTGCGACCCGCGCTGCAGCGCCTGGCTCCGGAAGCTGGCGAGTCAGGCGCGCAATGACGCGCGGGGCGAGAGCGGCAGCCGTCTTCGCTCTGCCCGCCCCCATCAGTCCTTCCATTTCGGAGGCGGATGCAGCGACGATCTCGCCCCACACGACGCGCCCATCGGCGTCAGTCATTCGCAGAGCGAGCGCGACGACCGGATCGGGACCATCCGCCCAGGCCAGGATTGTGCCGGTGAGGATCGCTGCAGCACCGAACTGACTGGCGAGCTTTTCACGCGCACTGGCCGGCAGTGAATCGAGGTAGCGGACCCGCTCCGCCTCGAGAATGCTTTCGACCTCTCCCTCCGGTGCGATCGACCATCCGCGTGCCGACACGCGCTTCACCAGCAGCTCGCGAACCTGTTCCGGCGCCGCATCATCGCCACTGACGTTCCCAAGAGGAAGGAGAACGAGGATCTCGGCGCCTTGCAGTGGAACGGCGATCGCCGCGAGGAGCAGCATCGTCAGCGCGAGGCTCAGTCTCAATGGCGTCAACTGCAGGCGAAGACGTTCGAACGCACATCCCCGCTTCGGCCTGGTCCACGTCTTCAGGGTGCTCGTCGCCACAAAACCTGTCATCCCGAGCGTAGCGAGGGATCTGGGGGATGGGCGGTGCCAGGCACGAGCATCGCACCG
>DASVLC010000301.1:0-8733 GCA_036385045.1 Thermoanaerobaculia bacterium
CCTTTCGCCGGACCATCCAAAGGTCCGGGGAACGGCGCAGAACCCGGACGTTTTCTTCCAGTCGCGCGAGCGGTCGAACCCCTTCTACGCCGCCTGCCCGGCCATCGTCGCCGAGGCCTTCGAGCGATTCTCCCGCAGGACCGGCCGCAGGTACCTTCCCTACGAGTACCACGGTGCGCCCGACGCCGAGCGAGTCATCATCCTGATGGGCTCGGGTTGCGAGACGACCGAGCAGACCGTTGATGCGCTCATTGAGAGAGGTCAGAAGGTCGGCGTGCTGAAGGTGCGGCTCTATCGGCCATTCGATGTGTCGAGTTTCGTTGGTGCGCTGCCGGAGACTGTCAAAACGATTGCAGTTCTCGATCGGACCAAGGAGCCGGGAGCGAACGGTGAGCCACTCTATCTCGACGTCGTCAATGCGCTGTTCGAGACGCAGCGGTTCGTTCGTGTGGTCGGCGGGCGGTACGGACTGTCTTCGAAGGAGCTGACGCCGGCGATGGTCAAAGGCGTCTTCGACCACATCGCGAGCCCGATCCCGCGCAATCATTTCACGGTCGGTATCCGGGACGACGTGTCGCATACGTCGATCGATTACGACCCGTCATTCTCCATCGAAGGTTCCGATGTCGTCCGCGCACTCTTCTACGGGCTCGGAGCCGACGGCACGGTCGGAGCCAACAAGAACACCTGCAAGATTCTCGGCGAGAACGGTCGTTATGCTCAGGGCTACTTCGTGTACGACTCGAAGAAGTCCGGCGCGGCGACCGTATCGCATCTCCGCTTCGGGCCGCGACCGATCCATGCTCCCTACCTCATCTCGGAGGCGAACTTCGTCGCCTGCCACCAGCCGTCTCTCCTCGAGCGTTACGACGTCACGAAGGAGCTGCTGCCGGGCGGCGTCTTCCTCTTCAACGGACTGCCCGAAATGATCCCTGCGCGCGTGATGCGGCAGCTGATCGAGAAGCAGGCGCGCCTGTACACGATCGATGCCTCGAAAGTTGCCCGTGAAAGTGGAATGGGCAACAGGATCAATACGATCATGCAGGTCTGCTTCTTCAAGCTGGCCAATGTGATGCCTCCCGAGGAAGCTCTGGAGCTGATCCGCAAAGCAATTCGTAAGACCTACGGCGTCAAGGGCGACGCGGTGGTCGAGAAGAATCTGCAGGCAGTCGACATGACGCTCGAGAACCTTCACGAGGTTCCGCTGCCCGGATGCGCCGGAACCGACCTTGCTCTGGACGAGGCGCCGGAGCGTGCAGAAGCTGCCGAGTTCGTGAAGGATGTGCTTTTCGAGGTCATTCAGGGCCGCGGAGACGAACTGCCGGTGAGCGCCATGCCGTGTGACGGCACTTTCCCGACAGGAACGACGAAGTACGAGAAGCGCAACATCGCGGACGAGATCCCGGTGTGGGATCCGGCAGCCTGCATTCAGTGCGGCAAGTGCGCGATGGTCTGCCCGCATGCGGCGATCCGCATCAAGGCCTACGACGAGGGAGTACTTGCGAACAAGCCCGAGACGTTCAAGGCGCAGAAGCCGATGCACAAGGAGTTCGGTGAGGGATGGGCCTACACGATCCAGGTTGCACCGGAAGACTGCACCGGCTGCACGCTGTGCGTCGATGTCTGCCCTGCGAAGAGCAAGATCGTACCGGGACGCAAGTCGCTCTACATGAAGCCGCAGCCGCCGCTGAGAGAGCAGGAGGTGGAGAACTGGGATTTCTTCCTGAGGATCCCGGAGCTCGACCGCTCGAAGCTCACTCCGAATCTCATTCGCTCGATCGAGCTCGCGCAGCCGCTCTTCGAGTTCTCGGGTGCATGCACCGGATGCGGCGAGACGCCTTACCTCAAGCTGATGACCCAGCTGTTCGGCGACCGCATCGTCGTGGCCAATGCCACAGGCTGTTCGTCGATCTTCGGAGGCAACCTTCCGACCACACCGTGGTCGACCAATCAGGAAGGACGCGGTCCCGCCTGGTGCAACTCGCTGTTCGAGGACAATGCGGAATTCGGCCTCGGCTTCCGGGTCTCGATCGACAAGCAGCGCGACTTCGCGGTCGATCTCCTTCATCGCCTCGCGCCGGAGCTCGGCGACAACCTCGCTGACGAGATTCTCTCGTCAGTGCAGAAGGATGAGGCGGACATCGCCGAGCAGCGCGAGCGTGTCGAGATTCTGAAGTCTCGCCTGCGCCGGATCGAGCTGTCGCAGCGGATGCACAAACTCGATTCGACCGACGCACAGCACCTGCTTGCGGTCGCCGACTACCTGGTAAAGAAGAGCGTCTGGATCGTCGGCGGCGACGGCTGGGCGTATGACATCGGCTTCGGCGGGCTCGATCACGTGCTGGCGAGCGGCCGCAACGTGAACGTACTCGTCCTCGACACCGAGGTGTACTCGAACACCGGGGGTCAGGCATCGAAGGCTACGCCGCGATCTGCGGTGGCCAAGTTCGCGGCGAGTGGCAAGCCTGCCGCCAAGAAAGATCTCGGTCTGATCGCGATGACCTACGGCAACATCTACGTCGCATCGGTGTCGATGGGTGCTCGTGACGAGCACACGCTCAAGGCATTCATCGAGGCGGAGGCGTACGACGGCCCGTCGCTGATCATCGCCTACAGTCACTGCATCGCCCATGGCATCGAGATCACAGACGGACTGCAGCATCAGAAGTCAATGGTCGACGCGGGCCAGTGGCTGCTCTATCGCTACCATCCGGACCGCACCGCGAAGGGGGAGAACGCGCTTCAGCTCGACACCCGCCGTCTCTCGATCCCTGTCGAGCAGTACCTCCGGACCGAGAATCGGTTCAACCAGCTGCTGAAGGCCGATGACGACGAGTCGAAGCGGATCATCACCACCGCGCAGCACGACGTCGATTCGCGCTGGCAGATGTATCAGTACCTTGCGTCGATGAAGCCACCGGCGCAGGGATGAGGGGAGCCCCGCAGGCAGGGTGCTTGGCGAGTGGCGCGACCCCTCACCCGGCCTTCGGCCACTCTCTCCCCGCGCGCGGGGAGAGGGGCGACAAACCTCGTGTTCAGCGAGGTGATTGGTTGAAACCGTGCGGTTGGTTTCTCGCTATGCCTTGTTGAACGCCCCCACTCCCGGCACAAACATGGCATCACCCGGTCTTGTGAAAAAGACCTTCTTCATTCTGCTGGCGGTCGTCGTTGTATCCGGCTGTGCAGTGCAGCCACAAAGCGAACAGGCGCCTGTGTCCGAATCACCCGGAGTATTCACCATCACCGGCGTCGTCACTGCGGAGGGCGTCGAGTGTCCAGCGGTTCGCGGCGACAATGGGACGCTCTATACGATCGCAGGTGGAGATCGTCAGAAGCTGCGCGAGGGTGTCCGCGTTCGGATCACCGGCACGGCGGCGCAGATTTCATTCTGCATGCAGGGAACGACGATCAATGCGACGACGATCGAAGTGCTGCCCTGATGATCAGCCGACGACGCTATCGACGGATCTTCGCGGCATCGCCCGTTGCCTGATGTCCGAATAGCCGATACGAATCAGCAGTTGTGGTGGCTTCGGCGTACGGATGACCTTCCAGAGCTCACGCCGTAGCTGCGGCACCTGGATGACCTGATTCATGAAGGCGTACTGGACGTGGAGCGACGTGAGGAAGAGCAGGAGTCGCTCGAGTGCCTCGCCGGCGCGGAGCAGGGCAACGCGATCGTCATCGCTCGTGACCACGATCATACCGGCTGCATGTTCCATCAGCTGGCGGTCGCGCTTCGCCTGGGTTGCTCCCATGTCGATGCTGCGGATCAGCCAGGGGGCGAATGCGGAGAGCGGCCCCGGAATCCCGAATGCGTCGGCGGGGATGCCGTCGGCCGCACTGCTCTCGTTCGGCCGCACCCAGGCGGCGAGCTCACTGCGCCACTCGTCATTGTGCATCAGCAGCTGGTCCGCTTCCTCGACGAGCGTGGCGGCACGTGCACGCTCCTGCGGAAGGATGAATCGCGTCATCTCGGAATGTTCGACGAACGCGCAAAGCTGATCGAGGATCTCCGGCTCGATCCCGCGTGCATCGAAATCGCTGCGCGCCGTGTGTCTCCGCGTGATCGCGGGGAAGAGTTTGCGCAGATCCTCGTCCGGGTTACACGTCTCACGCAGTGTAATGACCGCCACAGGACTGGGGCGATCGTCCGTCGGCTCGTACAGCACGGTCGACTCGAAACCAAAGTGCGCGGCAGCGACACGGAGGTTCGTCACAGCGGCACCGATGCTCAGCATCAGCTCTCGGTCCGTCGGATCGGCGACGGGAAGCCGGCGCGAATAATCGGGATGTACCGCGATCTCGTCGCCGTCGATCGTGAAGGACCAGGGCTGTGTGTTATGGCCCGATGGAGCCAGGACGGCGTAGCGGACCAGGAACTCCTTCTGTGCCCGTGAGCCTTCGATCTCGAAAAATTCGGACTCGTCGATATGCCAGGGGGCAACGCGGGGATTGGTGGTCGAGGTCATGCCGCACCTCCTCCTCCCGAGGCGGCGGATTCAGGCACGATCGTCGGCGCCACGGGCAGGAAGGTTCCAGGTTGATAGGTACAAAGCGGATCGGTGGCGAACAGATCGCCGGTAATCGCGAATGCGCGGGCACGTGATCCGCCACAGACGCTCTTGAACTCGCAGAGTGCGCACTTGCCCTTCAGGTTCACCTCGTCGCGCACCGTGTTGAACAGCTCTCCGTAGCGGTAGATCGTCGAGAGCGGCTGGTAACGGACGTTCCCGGCAGTCAGCGGGAGGAAGGGGCTGATACTGACTTCGCCGGTGTGGGAGATGTAGACGTAGTTGTTGACCGCCACCGACTGATGGCCAGTGTCGTCGCCGATCCGGATACCGGTTGCGCCGGTGTCGAAGTAGTCGTCGATGGAACGCTGGCGCTCTTCGACCGCCTTCTGCAGAACGAAGCGCCGGTAGTGCGGTGCCTCGAAGGTGCGGATGGGGAAGGGGACGCGGCGGCTGAGCTGGAAGAGGGTTTCGAAAACCTCTTCGACTTCTGCAGAGGTAACTGCGTCGGCGTGACGGGCTGCTCCGAGTGGGACGAGGAAGTAGATGTTCCAGCGGCTGACGTCGACGTCGCCGAGGAGCTCAGCGATGACCGGCAGATCGCCGCGGTTGCTGGCTGAGAGCAGGGTGTTGACCTCGATCGGCAGTTCGGCAGTCCGGGCCCAGCGGATCGCCAGGAGAGTCGAACCGAACTGGCCGCCGATACCGCGTGCAGCGTCGTGACGCTCAGGGGTCGGAGAATCGAGACTGAGGATGAGGCGCGAAAGCCCGTTGCGTTTCAGTTTGCCGATCGCCGCCCCGGTGAGCGACGGCGTCGGGCTCACGGTGAGCGAGAGGTGCAGCCCGCGCCGGCGGGCGTAGTCGACGATCTGGTAGAGGTCAGGCCGTTCGAGCGGGTCGCCCCCGGTGACGATGACTTCGTCGGGGTTCAGTGAAACGATCTGGTCGATCGTCTTGTAGGCTTCGTACGTCGAGAGCTCAAGAGGGCTGCGGCGAGGTTGCGCACCGGCAGGGCAATGCGCGCATCCGAGCTTGCATGCTCGTGTGAGTTCCCACATCACGACACGGGAGCCGTCGGTTCGGCTGGTTTCCATAGAGCACACCTCGCTGCGATCTTGTTGGCTGATGGAAACACGGCGGACTTGTCGAACCGGATGACCGGGCACACCTCAATATGTGATGATTAGCACGTGGGCGTTCGTGGCAGACGGTGAGAGTGAAGGGGAGATCGCATGGACGAGTGCTGTCCTCATCGCAGTGACGAGCACCAGCTCGTGTCGACCTGTCAGGTGGTAATTCACTACCCTTCGGAGGATTACCCGTGTCTCTGCCACGGGTTACTGGGCGATGGGGATATCTGCCTGGAGTGCGACCACCGCCGTGACATGCATGTCACCGCACGTGTCTGCCATCCGGAATCGGGTGACTACTGCGGCTGCCGGCGCGCTACCTGAAGAGCGGTTCACCAGCGTATTACACCAGCACCGGCTCTTCGATCTCGATCTCGCACTCGAGCTCTTCGACGGTGTTGCGAACGATCGGATCTTCTCCCCCCTCGGTGAGGAGAATCTCATAGAGAGCGAGCGTGTCGGCAACGTCCTCGATCGGGATTACGCGCACGGCCGAACCGGCGTGGTCGATGATGAAGTCGCCGACTGCCGGTGGGAAGTCGAGCTGGTCGAGCCGTACGCACTTGCGAACACCCCAGAAGTCGACGACCGCTTCACTGCTGCTCTTCAGCTCCAGCACCTGGCCGGGCATGCCGAGACACATGGCTCACCTCCGTACCAGAAGACTATCCCCGTCGATAGGGGGGCCAGATGATCCGCCGCACCGGAGCGTGTGTTTCGAATCACACTGCGCCGCCCTGCCGGTCCCTACCTTGGAATCAGGTCACCTCGACCAGGAGAGGGAACGAGATGCGAAAGATTGAGATGCAGTCACTCGAGGATCTCATTGCCAGGGAGCTTGGATCGACCGAGGCCTACGAAGCTGACGAATCGACGGTCAGCGACGATTTCGGGCTCGACTACGAGACATGGGAAGAGCTCTCGTTCGGAAGCCGCGAGCTCGAGCGAGATCTGCATCGCTGGGAGCTCGATCCGGCATCCGCCGAAGATTTCGTCGAGCGGAATCGCGGGTGGAAGCTAGGCCCGTCCCTCAAGTGGCGTCACTTCGGACACTGACTGCCGTTGCAGCTCGAAGACCTTCTCAGTCGGCTGCGGTAGCCGTCACCTGCGCCGGCCGCATCTTCCATGCGACGTACGGACGGGCGAGCTGTCTGAGGGCCTGATTCTTCCAGCCGTACATCCGGTCGCCTAACTTCTGGTCGACGAGTGCAGCCGTCTCCTCCGGCTGCACGACGAGTGACACTTCGATCGGCAGAATACCAACGGGGAGTCCCGCACTGCGGCACTTCTGGTGTAGATGTGCGAAGACCTCGCGCATCGCCTCCGGGTCAGGTGGCGGGACGTCTTCCATCTCGCTTCCGATCGTTGGCCGGAAGATGCAGACCGTGGGAAACGCTCCGGCATCGACGATCCGATCAATGCCGCGCTTTGTCGCCTCGACCGGCTCGACGCCGGCGATGATCTCGCCCGACACGCGACCTCGCCCGAGCTTCTTCGCCGTGTACTCCATCGCCTCGAAGAAGGCGTGCTGGCCGACGGTCTTCGCCTTTCCAGGGCATAGCCGTGCGAACCATTCCGGGTCCTCGAACTCGTAGCAGAAGGAAAAGTGATCGGTACCGGCGTCGATCAACTCGTCGTACTCATGGAAGTTGTGGCGCAGGACGGGCACGGCCTGCACGCCGATGAATCCGCCGACCTGCTGCCGTACGGCGCGGACGTATGGCTCGCACATCCGCAGTCCATGCATCGATTCCCGATCGTCCTGCTCCTCGTAGTGGTAGCCGGTGTTGAAGTGAGTGAAGATCGATCCTGACTCCTCTTTCGCGGCGCGGGCCACTTCGACGACGTCTTCGATCCGCTTGCGCGTTTCTTCGGCCGTGCCGACGTTTTTGCCCGTCGTGCAGAACTTGCAGGCGCCTTCGATGTGAGGAGACCAGTAGAGGCATCTTGCGCTGACGTAGATCCCGAGGTAGTTGCCCTGGAGCACGCCGATGCGACTCATCTCGGTGCCGGTGGTAGACGTCTTTCTCGAATACCACGCGGGCTCGTGAGGGATGACGACCGGGTAATTCGTGCCGCAACGGGTATCGACGACGAGGTAGTCGTCGCCCTGCTTGTGGAGGACGAGCGGAGAGCCGAGGGCGAAGCGCTCCACGACAGGAACGTTGACCCAGATGTTCTTCGGCTGCGATCGGATGACGATCTCGAGTCCCGACCCGAGGCCGGCGCGGGTGCGGGTGATTCGGCGACCGATCTCGCCGGCATGGCAGGAGGGGTCGATCCTCATTCCCCGACAGAAAAGCTCGATTTCCAGTTCGACCGGTTTCAGCATCCCGACAGTCAACGCCTGGGTGCGACATCGGGGTATGACGGAAGTCACATGGCCGAGTGATCTCACCCACCGCGCCATGTACGAGTGCAGGCGACATTGGATCTGGTGAGGAGGTCCACGATGGCCCAGACGACCCCTGAGATGGAAAAGCTGACGCGCGATGATGCGATTGCCCGACTGCGCGAAGAGCTGATCCGCATGACCGACGAGGATCGCTGCATCTGCGACGTCGCCGCCGAACAGAAGATCTTCTGCAACGGATTCCGCAGGTACAGCGAAGGCGATCTGCGGAAGCGCTACTGGTGGATCGTCCGGCGACGCCCTGACATTACCCGCGAGGAGCTCGAGGCGATCGCGAACGACTGGCAGCTGGCCCAGCAGCAGGTTCAGAACGAAGAACTCGCGTGCGACGTGCAGACCAGGTTCCATGACACCTGCCGCGGCTGGCACGACTTCTCGAACGACGACATTGCGGCGTTCTACAAGCAGGTCGTCGGGAAAGACGTGAAGGTGGTGCCGGGGCTATAACCGAGTTCCTCGGAGTTCCTAGGAGGTCACTGGGTTTTGAAGCGCCGGCGTCCTCGCCCGCCGTACCACGGACGTCCCTGTCCGCCTTGCGGGCGTCTCGCCTGGCGTGCGTCGCCCCTGCAGAAACGACAGGCAGGTTGCCCGCTTGTTGCCGGGTAAGGGGCTGTGCCACATGCCATAAAGTCGCAAGTCGCGAATCCCGGGGGGCGAGACGCCCCCTGTGCGGACG
>DASVLC010000302.1:0-10291 GCA_036385045.1 Thermoanaerobaculia bacterium
TTCTCTTCCGGCTGGCCGATGCTCGAGCTCAGCCCCGCCGCCGCTGCCGCCCTGCGAGGCGAGGAGATCGCGTCGTGGCCTGAGGGGGGTCCGGCTCGCGGCAGAACATGGAACGTGATGTTTGCGCAGTATTCGCGCGGATACGACTGACATCTTCGAGCGCGAACCCGCTATTCATCGGAGGATCGGGCAGTCACTTCTTTCACGTCGGGAAAATCCGGCTGCTTTCCGGTGAGCATCCCTCGAACGACCTCGAATAGTACGACCGCCTGAGGCTTGTTCAGCTCCATGAAGTGCGCGACCTGGACTTCGACTGCGATGAGGATCATGCGTGGATCGCCGGGACCGCCGTCCTTCTTCCCCCCTTCATCGCCGAACCATGCCCGCCAGTCCGGCCGGTACAACTCGCGGATCTTCGCGCGGTTGTCGACGAGCCGCGCGTGTCCGGCCACCGAGATCCACTCGCGCGTGCGGTCCTTGTAATACGCCAGGTTCACATTTGGATCGAAGCGAATCTCTTCGACCTTCGAGCTCCTGCGCTCGGTAACGAACCAGAGGTCGGCGCCTTCGGCGCGTGCCTGAGTGGCCATCGGCCGCGAGACGAGCATCCCGTCTGGGCGACGCGTCGTGAACATCGCCACTTCGAGATCCTGAACCATGTCGTGGAACTGCTCGAGTGTTTCGTTCGGCATGGCCTGTGGCGGAGCAATGCGGTTGCCAGCCCGGGCGCGCGGCTCAGAGCGGCAGCTGCAGCCATCGCAATTCCACCGCGCCCTGCGCACAATCGTCGACGCTCGACATCTGCCCTCGGCCCTCACCTCACCCGATTCCGCACCGTTGTCGCCAGCTCTCTCAGCGGTGCCGCCGCCGGACCGAGCGGATCGATTGCGCGAACCGAGGTCTCGACGAGCTCCTCGCTGAGCGCCCGCGCTCCTTCGACTCCTGCGAGCTTGACGAAGGTCAATCGCTGCTCGTCCTTTCCGACGTCCTTCCCCAGGACCTCGACGCTGGAGGTCACGTCGAGTACGTCATCCGTAATCTGGAAGGCGAGGCCGAGGTTCTTCGCGAAAATCTCGATTCGCTGCAGCTGTGCCGGATGGATGTTGGCGAGCATCCCGCCGACCGCCGCCGCCGCAACGAAGAGCGCTCCCGTCTTGCGGGAGTGGATGAACTCGAGTGTGTCGAAATCGAGGGTCGAGCCCTCGCTGTGCAGATCGACCGCCTCACCGGCGATCGTGCCGTCCCATCCGACCGCGTCGACTACGCGCTGCAGCACCTGCTGCAGCGGCCAGCGGCGCGGAGCGAGATCGGCGTGTGCCTCTCCGACCAGACCATAAGCGTGATTCAGAAGTGCGACGGCAGCAAGGACTGCCAGGTCTTCTCCGAACTCCCGATGCAGCGCCGGCTCACCGCGTCGCAACTGCGCGTCGTCCATTGCCGGCAGGTCGTCGAGAATCAGCGACGAGGTGTGGATCATCTCGATCGCGGCGGCGGCAGGAAGCAGCCGCTCGGCCTTGCATCCCGACGCCTCCCCCACCGCAATCACCAGAATGCCGCGGACACGTTTTCCGGCCGCGGCCATGGTCCGCTGCAACACCGCGTGAAGCGGGACAGGAGCCGGGAGACTCGTGGCGAGACGCGCGAGATACCCGTCGATCAGCTTACGCCGCGATGAGAAGTAGTCGGACACGGACGCAATCGTAACTCGATCGGTTGTGGTGAGGCCGTCGCATACCGGGGTCATGTATCATCGCCGACGGGTAATCTATGAAGATCCGGTACTTAGCGCGCACTAAGCGGATGTGGGTTCTGTTCTTCGCATGCCTGGGCCTCTTTTCGCTGTTTCTCCTTCTCGTCCCCGAGATGCACTTCGGGCTCTGGTGGAAGGTGATGCTGGCCGCGATTGTCGCAAGCGCCATCAGCATGGTGGTCTTCCAGATCTGGCTCGGCCGGACGATCGCGCGCCGCGAAGGGATCGTCAAGCTGATCGATCGCATCACCGCCGGCGATCTCTCACTCACTGCCGGCGAGATCGTCAGCGAAACGCAGTCGTCCCGGATGTCCGCGGCGATGCGCGGACTGGTTGCGAACCTCGAACGGACGATCCGCCGTTTCGGCCAGCTCGCTTCCGACGTCGCCCGTGCGAGCGATCAGATCAGCGGCCGTTCGCGCATCCTGGCGCGCAGCGCCAGCGATCAGCTGACGTCGACCGAGCTGACGTCCGCCTCGGTCATGCAGATCGATCAGTCGATCAACAATGTCCGGAAGAACATGGAAGAGCTCTCGGCAAACGCCGAGGAGACGTCGACATCCATCCTTCAGATGTCGGCCTCGATCGAAGAGGTCGGCCGCATCTCCGAGACTCTCGCGGAGTTCGTCGAGCAGACCTCTTCTGCAATCGAAGAGATGATCGCATCCATCAACGAGGTCGCAACGAACACGGAGAGCTTCTCCTCATTCGCGACGCAGACCGCCTCGTCGATGGTCGAGATGAACGCGACCACCGAAGAGATCCGGAACTCGGCGCGTCAGTCGTCGGAGCTCTCCAAGTACGTCACCGACGCGGCGAAGGAAGGCCGCTCGGCGGTCGAGGGAACCGTCGACGGAATGCGGAAGATTCAGGTGGCGGTGGAAGAGGCGAAAGGCGCGCTCGGCGACCTCGCCGAGCGTTCGCAGGAGATCGGTGACATCGTCCGCGTAATCGACGACATCGCCGGTCAGACCAATCTGCTGGCGCTGAATGCCGCGATCATCGCCGCCCAGGCGGGAGAACGCGGGCGTGGATTTGCGGTCGTCGCCGATGAGATCCGCGATCTGTCAGAGCGCACCTCGGTCTCCACCGAGGAGATCCGGACGCTGATCCAGAACGTACAGAAAGGTGTGGGTCGCGCCTCGGAACAGATGACGATCAGCGCCGACCGTGTGACGGACGGGGTTGGTCTGACGGTTCGCGCCTCTCAGGTGCTCGACAAGATTCTGGAGTTGACCGATCGCTCGACGAGCTCGATCGCCGAGATCGCACGCGCAACCGAGGAGCAGGCGCGCGGCAGTGCGGCAGCAACCCAGGCAATCGAAGAAGTCACCAAGATGGTGCAGCAGACCGCTGCGGCGACGCAGCAGCAGTCGCAGACGTCGAGCAAAATCGGTGAACAGACCTCCATGGTCCGCGACTACACCAAGCACCTCAAGCGTGCGATGGGAGAGCAGGAAAGCGGCAGCCGCGCAATCGGGCGCGCGATGGAGAACATCATGGGACTCGTGCAGAACGTGCTCGAGTCGACCTCCGTTCTCGCCGCCGAAAGCTCAGCGATCGTCAAGTCGATGGACGTCATCAAGCAGGGATCGCGCGAGTCGAACTTCGGCGTCGCCGATCTCAACCAGATGGCGAATACCCTCAGTCACGAGTCGACACTTCTCAAACAGGAGCTCGGCCGCTTCACACTTCCCGCTCCGAACCGCGGCGGCAGCCTCAAGACCGCCACTGTGCTCTGGCAGAAGCTCACCTTCGATCCAGCGCACACATCGGCATCCGCACTCGGCTTCATCTCGAAGGCGATTCACGCCACGCTCGTGAAATATGGAGAAGGTGCCGAGCTGATTCCGGATCTCGCCGAACGATGGGAAGTGCTCGAGCAGGGTTATGTCTATCGCTTCCATCTTCGCCGCGGAGTTCGTTTCCACAACGGACGCCAGCTCGAGGCAAAGGATGTCTACGAGACCTTCCGCAGGCTGCTCCTGCCCGAGCTCAAATCGACCGGCTCATGGATCATGCTCGGTGTCAAAGGTGCTGCGGATCTCGTGGAAGGCAAGAGCCGCGATCTTGCCGGCGTAGTGATTCGCGACAACAACACGATCGACATTCAGCTCACCGAGCCGATCGCCTTTTTCCTCTCTCTGCTGACGATGCACGAATGCGGCATCGTTCCCGCCGAAGAGGCCCGCGATGCGGAGCAGTACCGGCTGCGGGGCGTCGGCGCTGGTCCCTTCCGGGTCGAAGAGGCCGTGGAAGGCGAGCGGGTAAGGCTGAAGCGCAATCGCGATTACTACATCGCGACCGAGCCGAATCTCGACGAGCTCTCCTTCCGGCTCGACCTGAGCAGCTTCCGCGAGGTGGCCGACGCGTTTCTGCGCGGCGAGATCGACGTCGCCCATGGCATTCCGCCGAAGATCGTCAGCGAGCTTCGCAACGATCCCCGCTACGCTCCCTACCTGCTCACGACGACACAGCTTCATACCTCCTACCTCGGCTACGACAGTTCGTCGCCACCGTTCGACCGCGTCGAAGTGCGCCAGGCGATCAGCTATGCGATCGACCGGCGCCGTATCAACGAGCAGGTTTACGCCGGTCTCTCCGTCGTGGCGCAGTCGCTGCTCCCGCCCGGGCTGCTCGGATACGATCCGAACCTGCGCGGCTTCGAGCACGATCCCGATCGGGCGCGCAGCCTGATGCGCGAGGCCGGTTTCGGGTCGGGCTTCAGCGTCGACTACCGCACGTGGGACACCGACGAGTTCAATAACTCCGGTGTCGTGCCGCTGATCATCGAAGATCTCGCTGCGATCGGAATTCGCGTGAACGTGACGCGCCACTCCGCGACCGAAGCGAGCTCGGTGCGGGCAACACGCGGCCACGGCGTCATCTACTGCGCGAACTGGTACGCCGACTTCCCCGACTCGGACAATTTCTTCTACATCTTCTTCCACAGCGCTGCCACGTCGATCCGCGGCCTGTTCTACAACCGTCCGGAGCTCGACGCGAAGATCATCGACGCGAGACGCTCGAACGATGTCGAACACCGCAGCCTCGTCTATCGCGAGTTGAACCAGATGGTGACGAAAGACGCTCCCCTCCTCCCGCTGTTCCACGAGCGGCTTTTCGTGCTCCACAAACCGGAGGTTCGCGGCGTTCGCATCTCGCTCGTTCCGCCCCCGGTGCGGTATCACGATGTGTGGCTCGAGGTGGAGGAGTAAGGGGCTGTAGCACGTGAGCCTAACGGGTCCGTCATGCTGCCTGTCATCCAGCCTGTCATCCTGAGCCGCCGGAACCCCGAGGGCGGGGCGGGGCCGGGAGGGGTGGAGGACGGTCGAAGGATCCCGTCATCGTGCGCCAGGGTGGGTGCGGGGCTTTCTGCCGGGTCGTCGATCAAGGGATCCCTCTCCGCCCTCCGCCCCTCACACCCCCCGGCCCGCCCACGGGGCTCCGGCGGCTCGGGATGACAGGCACGCGGTCAGGCTCGCCGGTCTAACAGATGGATCACCCACCGCGACCCCGAAATCTGATATCTCACGCACCGCCAGGCGTTCACACACCCGATGCCCCCACTTCGCATTCACGCAGCGCTCTTGACGGTCGCGCTGTTCTTCTCCGCGAACTACGTGATCTCGAAGCTGGGGATGCGGGAGTTCGCGCCGCTGACGTTCGCTTGGCTCCGGGTGGCTGGCTCCGCGATCGTCCTCTGGTTCATCGCGAGGCACGATCCCGCGCCCGCGCTCACGCGGGAGGACGGCCGTCGCGTTTTCGGATACGCGATCCTCGGCGTGGTTGTGAATCAGACGCTTTTTCTCACCGGTCTCTCTCTGACGACGGTTCAGTCGGCATCGGTCCTGATCACGACCATCCCGGTGTTCGCGCTCGGAGCCGCCATCCTCGCCGGTGCGGAACGCGCGTCGACGGCCCGTATGTCGGGAATCGCTCTCGCCGGATTCGGGGCGCTGCTCGTCGTCGGGGGCGAGTCGGTCGAGGGCAGCTGGCGGTCGACGGCCGGCGCCGTGATGATCGTGCTCAATTGCCTCTCCTTCGCTCTCTATCTCGTGATCTCGAAGCCGGCGATGAGCCGGCTCTCGGCACGCCGCGTCGTCGCCCGCATGTTCTCGGCAGCTACCTTCGTCATGCTCCCGATCTGCGGCGTCTCGCTCTGGCGGGAAGAGTGGCACAGCATTCCTCCGGCCGCCTGGGTGGCGCTCGCACTCGTCATCGCCGGGCCGACCGTGGGCGCCTATCTGCTGAACGCCTGGGCTCTGCGTCATGCCGACAGCTCGATGGTCGCCATCTACATCTACGTTCAGCCTGTCCTCGCGACGATCCTCGGCGCGCTGATCCTCGGGGAGAAGCTCCGCCCGAGCATCGCCGTCGCCGCCGCCCTGATCTTCACCGGGGTCTGGATCGCGGGCCGGCAGAAGACGGCGATCGCTGTCTGATGTAAAAGCCTTGATCACAGGGGCAACCATGAAACAGCACTACAGTGAAGCCGACCTGCTCGAGACCTGGTACACCGCACCGGGAGAATCAATGCCGGTGATGATGCATCTCGCCGACTGCGCCGATTGCGCAGAACGCTGGGAGAGGGTGGACCGCAAGATCCGGTCACTCGCAGCCTGTCCAGAGGAACGCCCTGAGGGCTTCCTGGCGCGGCACCGCCACTCGATCCTGCATTCGATCGAACAACGTCAGCTACGTCGGGTCAAGGCCTCCGGTCCGATCGCACTTGTCGCACTGCTCGCGCTCGCGCTTCTGCTCGCAGGCGTGTGGGGCTGGATCGCGAGATCCTGATCACGCTGTGGCGCGAAGTCGAGACGACAGCATGAGTACAATCGCGCATGCTCGACGTATCGCTGCGGGATCTTCACTTTCGGTACAAGGAAGGATTCGTCCTCAGCGGCATCACGCTGGACTTCCCGCGCAGTACACACACCGCGTTGACCGGGATGCCCGGATGCGGTGCGTCTACTTTGCTGACATTGATCGCCGGCAGCCTTCGCCCCTCATCGGGTGACGTGATTCTCGGTCAGCGCCGCATCAACGAACTGAGGGCGGCGCAGCGTCCGATGTTGCACGTCACCGCGGCGATCGACGTGCCGCTCCGCTGGACCGTCCAGCATGTGCTGGTGGCGGCAGTCCGCAGCCGGTCGCTCGACCGCGAAGACCGTCACCGCGAGTACATGCTTGCGTCGGAGAAGTGGCAACTCGTTCCGCTGCTCGACCGGCCGCTTCGCACGTTGTCCGGAACCGAAGCTGCCCGCGTGCACTTCGCACGCATCGAGTTACTTCGTCCCGCGATCCTACTTGCTGACCGTCTCCTCGAAAGAGTGAGCGTTGCCGCGGCCGTCTCGCTCGCGGACGAGTTCTTCCGCACTCTCCGTGTACACGGCACCACCGTCATCTCTGCCCCTTCGACCCCGGCGGAACTCGGCGTGACCGACTCGATCGTTATCCTGGACGGTGGTCGCGTGGTGCAGACCGGCACCGCGGCCGAGGTGTTCGGCAGTCCACAATCGGAAGCGGCTGCGGCTGCGACCGGCGAGTTCAGCACGATTCCCGTCACGATCGACGGAACGACGGTCTCCTCGGCCATTGGTAGTTGGGAGATTCCGGCTCCCCCGTTCCAGGGAAGTGGCGTCGCACTGGTCCGCCCGGCAGACTTCACGCCGGCGGCGCGGGGGGAGGATTCGGATCTGATTTTCGGGATCGAGGAGGCCGGTTTCTCCGACGGCCGCTGGTCCGCCTCAGGAATGCTAACCGGGGGCCTGTCGCTCCGGGTTTCCCTCCCGCGAAAGATCGATGTTCATAAAGGAAAACTGCTTGCGCTCCGATACGATCCGTCTCGCTTCAGCCTGCTCCCGCGAGAGTACGAGACGGCCAGTTCTTCAGCATCGGTCGGCGTCGTGCCGCCTCGCAGTGAGACGAGGTGAGCTCCACAGCGAACAGATCAGGCGCATCCTTTGCAGCGCCCGCCAGAGACTCACTACGAACGCTGGAGCGCCCGTGATACGAGCCCGCAGAACTCCTACCAGGCTTCGCAAACTGCTGGTCATCGATGATGACGAGAAGCTCATCGGTTATTACCGCGAGCTGCTGACGCCCTATGGCTTCGAAGTCCTGTTCGCCTTCGATGGTGAGCAGGCGATGCCATTGGTCGACCAGCACCCCGACATCCAACTCGTCATTCTCGATCTGGCGATGCCGAAGATGGATGGGCGTCAATGGTTGCGCTGGTTCCGCGGTAAACGGCAGGACTCCCCCGTCATCATCATCAGCGGATACAAGCTCGACGCCGAAGACGAAGACCTGAAGCCGTCGGTCGTGCTGGAAAAGCCGTTTCATGTGGCAGAGCTGCTCGACATGGTCGGACTCTTCTGCGGGCTCGGTACCCCGATCAACGACTCGCAGGACGCACGCGTCTGAGGGGCGCTACCGGATCACTGAAGCCGCGCGATGAGCGAGCATGCCTCGACCGACCTGAGGTCCAGCTGGAGAGCCGCGAGGCCCTGAGAGATCTCAATCCGCACCGGGGTTCTACGGTCGTCTTCGGAGATCCAGACTTTCACACCGCCCGGCCACTTCTTCTTCCCGCCGGGCGCACCTACGATCTCGAAGCCACGCGCCATCGTCGCTTTGCCGCCTACTTCGAAGCTGCGCCTTTCGAGGGGACGGAAGATGACCGGGTACTCTTTTCCGCTCGAGTAGATGTTCGTCTGCACGGGACCGGTGATTCGCGGCGACTCCTGACGCAGGTACCAGATGGCGGTCAACATGTCGCGGAGTTGCCGATCCCCTTCAGGCAGCTTCTTGACGCGGTTCTCAACTCCGCCTTCAGGAGTCTTTTTCTCGAGACGCGCGAGCCCCTTTTCGTAGTCGAGAACGGCACGCTCGTGCCGTGACTTGCTGCCCCACGCGTAACCGTGAGAGGTGATCAGCGTCCGGTTCGCCCGTCGTTCGATGTCGGACTCGTACGAATAGAAGCCCCCCTGACGGCCATTCGGCGAGGTGATCAGCAGCTCGCTTCTAATGGCCGCGTCCGCCCCTTGAGGAAAGCTCGTGCGGAGGTTCGCTGCCCCGCTGGTCGGAAAGACGAGTCCGGCGAGGAACCGGGCCCCACCAGTGAGCCGCCACGAATAGCGGAAATCCTCGCCTGATGGCGAACAGCCAGGCTCAGCGGCGAAAGCCGCTGATGACATGACGAGAGCGAGCGCAACGACTCCACTGCGAATAAGTTTCATCGTGCCGCCTCCAACACGCCGTCCGTCAGCGATATTCACGGTGGCTCCGCAATCTACAACCCGGCCCATCGGTTTGGGAGTCACGCTCCCGCACGCGCCGCGATCGCCTGTTCGACCTCGTCGATCACATAGTCGGGAGTTGACGAGCCGGCGGTCAATCCGACGACACGCGCGTCCGCTACCCAGGCGGGATCGATATCGTCCGCTCCCTGAATCAGGTACGACGGTTTCTGCTCCCGGCAGATCTCCCAGAGGTGCTTGGTGTTCGCGCTTTTCTTCCCGCCGATGACGATGATCACGTCGACCTCCGGATCCTGTGCGAGAACCCGCGCCGCATCCTGGTTCTCCTTGGTCGCGTAACAGATCGTGTCGCCGCGCTCGACGCCTGCCGCACGCCGCTCGATCACCTGCACGACATCTTCGAAATCCTCGGCATTCAGCGTCGTCTGGTAGAAGATCTTGATCTTCGCGTAGGGCGACCAGTCGATCGACTCCGCTTCCTCGATCTTCGAGACGATATGGAACGTTCCGGGTTCGAGATCGTTGGTGTATCCGATGACCTCGCGGTGTCGCGGGTCGCCGATGAAAACCAGATGAAACCCGTTGACAAGTGCGCTCTTCGACTCGCGGTGGATGTCATAGACGAACTTGCAGGTGGTATCGAGAACGTCCAGGCCACGCTGCTTCGCGGCGTCGTGAAACGAGGGAGGGACACCATGCGCCGAGAAGACGATCGTCGACTCCGCAACTGATTCGATCTCATTCACGGTCCGGACGCCGAGACGCTCCATCTCCTCGACGACGCGCTCGTTGTGGACGACCTGCCCCAGAATCGCGCCACGACCACCTCCGGCAACGAACCGCTTCACCTTCAGGTCCGCGATGCGGACGCCGGAACAGAACCCGTACTTGGCTGCTCGTTTGACTATCATCGCGTGGCGAAACGCCGCGTCGCCGCTGAACATTCTGGGGGGCCTCTCAACACCTGAAAGGTCGGATGTCACCCAGCCTGTCATCCCGAGGCCAGCTACGGCGTGGCGCCGGACTGAGGGAAAGAAACCAGAGTTGCGATTCGGCTTCCACATAGCCGCGTAGCGGCTTCGGATGGTAGCCGGGGGTCTGAGCGCGCCGCGCTCAGACCCCCGGTTAGCGCGGTAAGTCAGTGTGCCGCGTAGCGGCACCGGACCACTAAACCTGTTTCGCGGCGATGCACATGTCTTGTCCGGTACCGCTACGCGGCACACTGGGCTAGGACGCTGCAACCGGGGGTGCTCCGCTTCGCTTCGCACCCCCGGCT
>DASVLC010000303.1:0-2599 GCA_036385045.1 Thermoanaerobaculia bacterium
CGACATCACACAGTTCGGCGACGAGGGCACCATCACGGGCATCGCGTCCATCTCGGTGTACGACGCGAACTACGAGACGCTGTGGGAAGCCAACTCGATGCTCGGGTCGTCGGTGGAGTTGACCCTCGACGGATCGACGATCCGTGGCACCGGGAGCTTCGTCGAAGGCGAGGACTTCGGCGGCGAGACCGTCGAGGGCGAGGTCGTCGCCAACTGCTGAGTCACCGACCGAATGGCGGTTGACGGCCGGTACACTTGACGCTCGTGCCTGCGCCGGAGTGCGCGTCACGACACCACGATCAGACACGACCCCCCAGTCGCCCTTTGACACGGAAGTAGTAGGAATGGCCAAGCGAGAGTTCCCCCTGGAGCGCACCCGGAACATCGGGATCATGGCGCACATCGATGCCGGCAAGACCACCACGACCGAACGCATCCTCTACTACACCGGCAAGAGCTACAAGATCGGTGAGGTCCACGAGGGCGCCGCCATCATGGACTGGATGGTCCAGGAGCAGGAGCGCGGGATCACGATCACATCGGCGGCAACGACGGCGATGTGGGGTGATACCAGGGTCAACATCATCGATACGCCCGGTCACGTCGACTTCACGGTCGAGGTCGAGCGCTCACTGCGCGTCCTCGACGGCGCAGTAGGCGTCTTCTGCGCGGTCGGCGGTGTCGAGCCACAGTCGGAAACGGTGTGGCGTCAGGCCGACAAGTACGGCGTTCCCCGCCTGGCGTTCGTCAACAAGATGGACCGCATCGGCGCCAGCTTCGAGGCGGTGCTGGGGCAGATCCGTACGAAGCTGGGCAAGAACGCTGTGCCGCTGCAGCTGCCGATCGGATCCGAGGACAAGTTCCGGGGGCTGATCGACCTGGTGCAGATGAAGGCGCTGATCTTCCGTGACGAGTCACTCGGCGCGAAGTACGAGGTCGAAGAGGTTCCGCAGGACATGATGGCGGACGCTGAGCACTACCGCGAGAAGATGGTCGAGTCGATCGCCGAACAGCACGATGAGCTGCTGGAGAAGTACCTCGCCGGGGAGACTCTCGAGGTTGCCGAGCTCAAGGCTGCTCTACGTGAGGCGACCATCGCCCAGAAGATCACTCCTGTTCTCTGCGGATCGGCCTTCAAGAACAAGGGCGTTCAGCCGCTGCTCGACGCAGTGGTCGATTATCTCCCCTCGCCGCTCGACATCCCGCCGATCAAGGGCGTCAATCCGGACGACGAGTCGTTCATGGAGCGGAAGGCTGATGACGACGAGCCGTTCTCGGCCCTCGTCTTCAAGATCATGACCGACCCGTTCGTCGGCCAGCTTGCCTTCTTCCGTGTCTATTCGGGCCGTGTCGAGTCGGGCACCTCGGTGCTGAACTCGACCAAAGGCAACACTGAGCGGATCGGCCGCCTTCTCCAGATGCACGCGAACAAGCGTGAGGAGATCAAGGAAGTTCGCGCGGGCGACATCGGCGCCGCGGTCGGCCTCCGTAGCGTGACGACCGGCGACACGATCTGCGACAAGAATCTGCCGATCGTGCTCGAGACGATGGTCTTCCCCGAGCCGGTCATCGCCGTTGCGATCGAGCCGAAGACCAAGACAGACCAGGAAAAGATGGGCGTCGCACTCGCGAAGCTCATGCAGGAAGACCCGACCTTCAAAGTCCACACCGACCCCGAAACGAACCAGACGATCATCCGCGGGATGGGCGAACTGCACCTCGAGATCATCGTCGATCGGATGGTGCGGGAGTTCAACGTCGGGGCGAACGTCGGCAAACCGCAGGTCGCGTACCGCGAGGCGATCACGCGCGCCTCGGAAGCCGAAGGAAAGTTCGTCCGCCAGTCCGGTGGTAAGGGTCAGTACGGCCACGTCAAGATGCGGTTCGAGCCGATTGCTGAAGGTGGGTTCGAGTTCGTCAACGAGATTGTCGGCGGTTCGGTCCCGCGAGAGTTCATCAAGCCGACCGAGCAGGGAATCAAGGAAGCGATGGAGCGTGGGATCGTTGCCGGCTACCCGATGACGGGTGTCAGAGCGATTCTGTACGACGGTTCGTACCACGATGTCGACTCGAGCGAGATGGCGTTCAAGATCGCCGGTTCGATGGCTTACCAGGAAGGCGCCCGCCGGGCGCATCCGATCCTGAAAGAGCCGATCATGGATGTCGAGGTCGTCACCCCCGAGGACTATGCGGGAGACATCATGGGCGACCTTTCGCGCCGCCGCGGCAAGATCCAGCAGATGGAGGATCGCGCGGGCGCCAAGATCATCCGGGCTCACGTGCCGCTCTCCGAGATGTTCGGCTACGCCACACAGGTGCGGTCGATGTCGCAGGGACGGGCGAGCTACACCATGCAGTTCCTGGCTTACGAGCCGGCGCCGAAGACGGTCGCCGAAGAGGTCATCGCGAAGAGCGGCGGAGCAACCCAGAGAGTCTGATTACGACGCCCGCAGCAGTGACGGCGGGCCGATAGCTGAGAGTTAATAAGGGAGGTTAGTTCAATGGCCAAAGAAAAATTCGATCGCAGTAAGCCGCACGTGAACATCGGCACGATTGGGCACGTCGATCACGGCAAAACCACGCTCACGGCAGCCATCAC
>DASVLC010000304.1:0-1710 GCA_036385045.1 Thermoanaerobaculia bacterium
TGGTCAGGGGTGCGTCGGGTCGAGCCTTGCACGGTAGGTGCGTGACGGTTGGCGCCTCGATCGGACCTTGGCGGTAAGCGCGTTTCACAACAGCAGCCGCATCGACGTCGAGCACGATGCGAGTCTGCGCCGAGGCTGCGATAAGCGGCGTGGGACCTGACACGCGCTTGTTCCGCTCGCCCGTGCATGCTGACGCGAGAGTCACGAAGAAGAGAATGATGACTGCAAGTCGCATCGAGCAGCTAACGCCCTGCGGTTCAGCGGCGCCGGCCCGCAGGAATCGTGAGGTCAGTCTAGCAGGGAGTGGCCGGTGTCCGCTGCAACCGCGATGTTAGACGACGCCGGCCTCGCGCTGGCGTTGCAACCATTCCTCTGGGTAAGGTTGCAGGTCCCATTCGTGCGACGTTGTGTAGCGCCCCCACCCCCGGTGCACGTAATACCGCGTCATCGCTTCGAAATGGCTGGTCGCCCAGACCGTCCAGACGAGGACTGCGCCTGGTGACATGCGTGCGCGAGCGGCGTCGCCGTCTGGCCCAGCTAAGCAGAAGGTCTCTTCCTCTTCAGGCTCACGCCAGAGCTCGTGTTTCAAACGTGCCATACGTCGTCTAACGCCTCTGCGGTTCAGCGGCGCCGGCCGCCGCGCAGAGCGTGAATCCAGTCTAGCAGGTGAGCGGACGGCGTCCGCTGCAACCGCGATGTTAGACCGCGGGGCCGACGGGCGGGTTCGAAACCTTCGGCAACGGATCTCCGTCGCGTTTCTCGATTCGGGAGCCGACGGTCGCTGAGCCGTGGAGGTGCTCGGGAACTTTGACTCTGATCACCTCGCCGCTCACGAGCCTGACCTCGAGCCAATAGCCGGTACGCGACCCGTACTGCGACTGACTTACCGTGACCGACTTGGCCGTGACAACACCGTCGAACTCAGAACGCTGTCGGCTCGCGGCGATTCGGCCCGCGATGTACGGGGCCGACCCAAGAGCAACAGCGAGCAATCCGACGACCGCCAGAGCGCCGACAGGAACCCGTCGCGGCCGTGGTTTAGGCTGGGGTTCGCTTCGGAGTTTCATATCACGTACGCGGTCTAACGCCCTGCGGTTCAGCGGCGCCGGCCCGCACGAAGCGTGAAGTCAGTCTAGCAGGGAGTGGCCGGTGTCCGCTGCAACCGCGATGTTAGACGTCGCCGCGCAGATCGCCTCGCAACTGCGTGCGAAGGCGGATGAAGTGAAGGATGGCTCGCAGCACCAACACTGCCAGCACCGCCAAGAATGTACCCATCGCGAGAGAGAAGGAGCGTGCAAACATCGACCCCTCTTCGTTTCGAAGATACTGGACGAACCTCCCGAGATGTTCGAGTGCTCCAGCGACCATGACGAGGAAGAGGACGCTCGACCACACGATTCGGCGAAGTGACGGACGCCGTGGCGCCGGCGACTCTCCTAGGTCGCCCTTCTCGAGTTCGATCAGGACATCCGCTACGTATGGCCAGTAGTTCTTTTCGTAATCACGTTGCGAAACGGTCAGTCCGCGACCTGTTCGCGCCGGTTCCTGAACAACGAGTTCCAGCAACCTGGCGATCAACGGGTCGCTCGTCTCACCCAGCATCTCGACCATTGCTTCGACCGTCACGTTGCGGTCGTAGAAATAACGACGCGCAAGGGCGTGGGCATAGGCGCGGTCGTTCGGAGAGCCATCTGCCATGCGACGTCTAAC
>DASVLC010000305.1:0-14467 GCA_036385045.1 Thermoanaerobaculia bacterium
GATGAAGCTCCGCAGGATCTTTCTGTCGGAAGCCTCGATGATGACGATGACGAGATCAGCTTCGATCTCGGCGGCGGCGACTCCGAGATCGAGTTCGATATCCCCGAGTCTGAGGAGGCGCCGGAGTTCTCGTCTGCATCCGAGGAATCTACGGCGGCCGTCACCTCGGCTGCGGACGAAACTCCCTCATTCCTCGCCGACACAGCCGAGGAGGAGCCGGCCATACTCCAGCTACCCGAGTTGGAGCCGGAGCCGGAGCCGGAACCGGAACCGGCAGACACCCCGGAGCCCGAGATCTCGTTCACTCCCGAGGAACCGGCGGTTGCTCCGCAGTTCGACGAGTTCGACGTCGACCTCACCGAGCCGACCGACGAAGAGGAGGCTGCGCCGCCGGCATTCGACTTCGAGACGCCAGCGCTCGACGAAGAGCTACCCACCGACACCGCCGAACCGTTCTTCGACATCCCTTCGGAGCCTTCCGCTTCGGTCGCCGACGCGCCGGAGCAGGAGGCGATCGCCGAGATCGATCTCTACCTCAGTCAGGAGCTGTTCGAGGAGGCACGCCTCAGGCTCTCCCCTCTCCTCGAGAGCTTTCCGGATGATCCCGAGCTGCTCAAACGGCAACAGCGGGTCGAGGCGGCAGCGGTTGCCGCCACTCCCCCGCCTGCTCTCTCGCGAGACGAGATCGAGAGCGAACTGCTCTCCGCCATACCGGACGACGATGAGGACTTTGGCGAGCCGGGATCCCCCCCCCCGGCCCCTCCTCCCGCTCCCGCATTCGCGCATGAAGAGAACCTTTTCGTCGAGGAGGACAACTTCTTCGACCTGGCCGCCGAGCTCGAGTCAGAGCTCGCCGAAGACGACGAGCCGATTTCTCTTTCTGAAGAGGAACAGTCGCTCGAAGAAATCTTCAGAGAGTTCAAGAAGGGCGTCGAACAGCAGCTCGACAGCGAAGACTACGACACTCACTACAACCTCGGCATCGCCTACAAGGAAATGGGGCTCATCGACGAGGCGATTGGCGAGTTCCAGCTCGCGTCGAAAGACCCGCGGCGCGCCGTCGAGTGCGCGTCGATGCTGGGCCTTTGCTTCCTCGAGAAGGGAATGCCGCAGCTGGCGATCAAGTGGTACCGCAAAGGACTCGAGATGCCGGAGATCAGCGAAGACGAGCACGTCGGACTCCTCTACGATCTCGGTGCGGCCTACCAGGAAGTCGGCGACACGGAGAATGCCCAGAAATCGTTCATGGAGATCTACGGGATGAACTCCAACTACCGCGACATCGTCAACCGTATCAAGCAGGTCGACGACGCGCGGAAGTAGAGTTCCTCGGAGTTCCTCGGAGTTCCTCGGGGGCTGCTTGGTTTCGACACTGACACGCCTGTCATCCCGAGCGGGTGGCGGGCGGGTGGCGAGGGATCCCTGAGTCGACGACCCAGCACGAGATGAACATCCGTGTTGCGCCCGACAAAAGCTCTGGACCCGCCCAGGTCGTCGGCAAGGGATCCCTCTCCGTCCTCCGCCCCTCACACGGCTCCGGCGGCTCGGGATGACAGGCTCGGGATGACAGGCTTTTGGTGTCTGCACAATCTGGCCGCCGTGCCGTTCCCATTCTGTAACCCAGCAGCCAACTCTCCCCTTGACATGCACCCGTCTATGCATAATCATGCATCACAGTGAATATTTATTCAGGCGGCGACGGCATGCGCAGACGCGAAGAGATCCTCAGGATCGTTCGCCAGACGCCCGTCCATTCGCAGGATGAACTGCTCACCGCACTTCGCAAGCGCGGCGTGAAGGTCACTCAGCCGACGCTCTCGCGCGATCTCCGTGAGCTCGGCCTCCTGAAGACCACCAACGGCTACGTTTCTCCCGACGCGATCGCGCCGGTGGCCACGTTCGTTCCGCGTGAATCGCGCGAGCATCGACTCGAGCAGCTTCTTCGCGATTTCGTCGTCTCAGCCGAAGCCGCGATGAACATGGTCGTCCTCAAGACTCCGCCGGCTTCGGCACAGCCGGTCGCGAGCGCGATCGACGCCGCAGCCGTCGACGACGCTCTCGGTACAGTAGGCGGCGACGACACGATCTTCGTCGCCTTCCGCACTCCCACCGCAGCCGCCGCCTTCGCGCGGCGGGTTCACCAGATCGCCGGCCTCGCGCCCGAGCGACGCCGTACGCGCGCCTAGGCCGCGTACACGAGAGACGCCGCCATGGAAATGCTTCTAGATGAGATTCGTGTCCCCACTGTTTCAGCCTGTGACTCACCGGCTGCTGTCGCCTTTTCGTCTGCCTCACTCGAGACGACGAATGTCGCGATCGCCGGCGCAACCGGCTATACCGGCATCGAGCTCGAAAAGATCCTCAGCCGCCATCCGCATGCGAGCGTGGTCGGAGCGTTCTCGAGCAGCTCATTCTCGGTCGAGGCGCTCGTTGCCGCCGGCACCGAGGTCGCGTTCCTCGCGACGCCGAACGAGGCTTCGGCCGAGCTCGTGCCGGAAATCCTGGCGCAGGGCATCCGCGTCATTGATTTGTCGGGCGCATTCCGGCTCGGTGAGCCCTCTCTCTATCCGACCTGGTACGGCTTTTCGCACGCGGCACCGGAACTTCTCGCGGAGGCGGTCTATGGGCTGCCGGAATGGTGCAACGGCGAGCTCGCGAAAGCACGCCTCGTTGCGAACCCCGGCTGCTACCCGACCTCGGTGCTGCTGGCTCTCCGGCCGCTGACTTACCTGCTCGATCGCACCCAGCCGGTCATCTGCGACTGCAAGAGCGGCGTCTCCGGCGCCGGCAAGAAGGCGGATCTCGCCTACTCGTTCACCGAGCTGTTCGGCAACTTCAAGGCATACGGCGTCGGACAGCACCGCCACGAGCCGGAGATCCGGATGGGACTGCACCTCGGCGAGAGAACGCCTCTCGTCTTCGTCCCTCACCTCCTTCCAACCGTGCGCGGGATTTACTCGACGATGCACGTCGCCTTCACCCAGCCGGTTACGGCGAAGGAGCTGACCGCGCTTTACGAAGAAACTTACGCTGGTGCACCTTTCGTCCGACTGCTGCCCGCCGGTCAGATCCCCGAGCTGACGAACGTCGTCAACACGCCTTTCGCGGAGATCGGCTTCTCGCTGCTCAACGGCGGACGACGCGCCGTCGTCGTATCGGCCATCGACAACCTTCTCAAGGGGGCGGCCTCTCAGGCGGTCCAGAACTTCAACCGGATGTGCGGTTACGCCGAGACGTGCGGGCTGCTCTGATCGAGGGAAACGTCATGAAACCGATCACAGTCATCAAACTGGGCGGCTCACTGCTGGACGACACGGCCGCTCGCCGCTCGGCTCTCGAAACGATTACCGCTCGGTGGAACGCAGGCGAGTGTGTCGTGCTCGTACACGGTGGCGGCAAGCATATCGACGCTGCGATGTCGGCCGCCGGCATCGCGAAGCGGACGCACGCCGGCCTGCGGATCACCGACAGCGCGACGCTGGCGATCGTCGTCTCGGTACTCGCCGGGACAGTCAACAAGATGCTCGTCTCCGAGCTGACGGATCTCGGCGTGAAGGCCGCGGGACTCGCGGGCTGTGACGCCGGAACCCTCATCGCTGAGAAGCATCCGTCGATCGACGGCATCGAGCTCGGCTCGGTTGGCCGCGTGATCGAATCGGACCGGGCGCTCATCGGCTCGCTGCTGACCGCCGGCATCCTCCCCGTCGTCTCATCGATTGCGGCAGATGTCGACGGCACGCTCTACAACGTGAATGCCGACAGCGCGGCGGCGGCGATCGCGATCGCACATGGCGCGAGCTCGCTGCAGTTCCTGACCGATGTCCCCGGTCTGCTCGACGAGCACGGGAGCGTCGTCCCGGCGCTGACCGAGTGCGACCTCGTGGCGATGCTCGCCAGCCCGGTCGTCTCCGGAGGAATGCGCCCGAAGCTCGAAGCCGCTCTTTCGGCACTCCATGCCGGCGTCACGCGCGTCACCATCGCTCCACCATCCGGCAGTTTCTGCGAAACCATGACGGGAGGGACGACCCTTGTTGCTGCATGACGAATCACCATCCGCCGTTGAGGCCCGCGAGAGCGCGTTTCTGGTTCGAACCTATGCCCGCACACCATTCCATCCTCGCGATGGAAAAGGTGCCCGTCTGTTCGACGCAGACGGCCGTGCGTACTGGGATCTGCTCGGCGGTATCGCCGTTAACGTACTCGGTCACCGCCACCCACGGCTCGTGAAAGAGCTCCGCGACGCGAGCACGTCACTGATGCACGTCTCGAATCTCTACTACCACCCCGCCCAGGGGATCCTGGCGGAAAAGCTGGTGCGTGCATCCGGACTGCGTCGCGCGTTCTTCTGCAACAGCGGCACCGAAGCCAACGAAGCCGCGATCAAGTTCGCGCGGCTTGCGACGAAGCGCAGCAAACTGGTCGCGCTGACCGAAAGCTTCCACGGAAGAACGCTCGGATCGCTTTCTCTCACAGGGCACGACGCCTATCGCGAGCCGTTCGAGCCACTCGTCCCAGGTGTCTCGTTCGTCAATCCGAACGATATCGAAGCGCTGGAAGCGGCGGTCGATGAAGAGACAGCCGCAATCTTCCTGGAGCCCGTCATGGGTGAAGGGGGCGTCGTTCCTCTCACCGACGACTATCTCGTAGCGGCCCGTCGCATCGCAGACCGCGCCGGCGCTCTTCTCGTTCTCGACGAAATCCAGTGCGGCCTCGGACGAACTGGATTCATGTTCGCCTTCCAGAAGAGCGGCATCGTTCCCGATATCGTGACGCTGGCCAAGCCACTCGGCGGAGGACTGCCTCTCGGCGCTGTCGTGACCGGCGACGCTCTCGAAGGGGTCGTCAAGCCGGGCCACCACGGCACCACGTTCGGCGGCAATCCGATCGCCTGCCGCCTCGGCCTGATCGTCATCGAAGAGACCGAAAAGCTCGCCCCTCGCATCGAGACGATCGGAAACTGGTTCCACTCCGCGCTCGGCGATCTCGTATCGCGCAGCGAGTCCGTCGTCGACGTTCGAGGCTCGGGACTCATGTGGGGAATCGAGCTCGATCGTCCTGCGGCTCCTGTTGCCCGCGCCCTCCTCGATCAGGGCTTCGTGGTCGGCACAGCGCGCGATCGAGTGATCCGGCTGCTCCCGCCATACGTAGTTCCGAAGAAAGCTCTCGCGGAGTTTCTCGCCGCGCTCGAAGCGACCCTCTCACAGACGACTCAACTCTCGCAGAGCGAGGGAACGCCCCTGACCATCAAGGAGAAAGCAGCGTGAAACAGATCCGCAAAGTAGCCCTCGCCTACTCGGGAGGTCTCGACACCTCGATCATCATCACCTGGCTCAAGGAGAACTACGGCTGCGAAGTCGTCGCCGTGGCAGTCGACGTCGGTCAGGCGGAGGAAACCGCAGGTCTCGCGAAGAAGGCGTACGACACCGGTGCGTGCGACTTCCACCTGATCGATGCGAAGGAAGAGTTCGCAGCCGAGTACCTCTTCCCTGTGCTCAAGGCAGGAGCGATCTACGAGCGCGACTACCTTCTCGGTACGTCGACGGCTCGGCCGCTGATCGCGCGCAAACAGGTCGAGATCGCCCTCGCGACCGGCTGCGACGCGCTCGCTCACGGCTGCACCGGCAAAGGGAACGATCAGGTGCGGTTCGAGCTGGCGTATCAGGCGCTCGCGCCCGAGCTGACGATCATCGCGCCGTGGCGCGAGTGGTCGATCGTCTCGCGCGAAGACGCCATCGACTACGCAGCCGAGCACGGGATCCCGGTTCCGGTAACGAAGAAAGACCCGTACTCACGCGATCGGAACCTCTGGCACCTCTCTCACGAGGGAGGGCCGCTCGAGGATCCGTCGTTCGAACCCGAAGCTTCGATGTTCCGGCTGACGACCGATCCGGTCGACGCTCCGGACACGCCAGAGAAGGTGACGATCGGCTTCGAGGAGGGAGTTCCCGTATCCGTGGACGGCGTCCGTCTCTCGCCTGCACGGCTCGTCCGGACGCTGAACGAGATCGGCGGACGGCATGGCGTCGGCCGCGCCGACATCGTCGAGAACCGGCTGATCGGAATCAAGTCGCGCGGCGTCTACGAAACGCCGGGCGGAACGCTCCTCGTGAATGCGCTGAAGGCGCTCGAGTCGATCGTTCTCGATCGCGAGAGTGCACACGAGAAGGAGCGGATCGCGACCCGTTACGCGGAGCTCGTCTACAACGGTCAATGGTTTTCGCCACTGAGGGACGCCTTCGACGCGTTCGTTACTTCGCTTGCGGCGCCGCTTACCGGCTCCGTGACGATGAAACTGTACAAAGGCAACGCGGCCGTCGTCTCGCGGAGCTCGCAGCACTCGCTCTATTCGCAGGACCTGGCGTCGTTCGACATGACCGGATACGACGTGACCGACTCCGCCGGATTCATCCGGCTGTTCGGACTCCAGCTTCGCGGCAGCAAGCGGATTGCCCCGTTCGACGTCTCGAAGGTCGGTGAAGGAGCCTCGAAGTCATGACGATGTGGGGCGGACGTTTCAGCGAAGGACCGTCGGCGCTGCTACGCGCGCTCAACGATTCTCTCGCGTACGACCGCGAGCTCCTCGGTGAAGACATCGCCGGCTCGATCGCCTGGGCACGTGAGCTCGGCGCGTCCGGCGTCCTTCAGCGGGAAGAAGTCGAATCTCTCGTTGCTGCGCTCGAAGAGATTCGCGAGCTGCCGATCCCGACGGATGGAGAGTTGCCGGAGGATGTTCACTCCTGGGTCGAAGATCAGCTTCGCGCACGGCTGGGCGATCTCGGAGGAAAGCTGCACACGGGCCGTTCGCGCAACGACCAGGTCGCGACCGACCTGCGGCTCTGGCTCAAGAACGCGTGCGACGACGCCAGCGCGCTCACCGCATCCCTGGTTCGGGTGCTCGCGCAGCGCGCCCTTGATGAGTCAGCGACTCCGATGCCCGGCTATACGCATCTCAAGCAGGCGGAGCCGGTGACCTTCGGTCACTGGTGTATGGCTTACGTCGCGATGCTCGAACGTGATCTGTCGCGGTTCGCCGATGCGAAACAGCGAGGCGACGAGTGTCCGCTCGGATCCGGCGCACTCGCGGGAACCCCGCTGGCGATCGACCGTGAGCGTCTCGCGAAATCGCTCGGCTTTGCGCGCGCGACTGCCAACTCGCTCGATGCCGTCTCGGATCGCGACTTTGCGGCCGAGTACCTGTTCGCCTCGACGACGCTGCTCTCGCACCTGTCACGCCTCGCTGAAGACCTGATCTTCATGACGAGCGACGAGGCAGCGTATGCCGAGCTGCCAGACGCCATGGCGACCGGCTCCTCTCGCATGCCGCACAAAAAGAATCCCGACGTGCTCGAGCTCTCACGCGGCTACGCCGCACGCGCTCTCGGCGAGCTGACCGGCTTTCTCGCATTGCTGAAAGGACTCCCGCTCGCGTACAACAAGGACCTGCAACTCGACAAGGAGCCGCTGTTCCGGCTCCGCGGAACTCTCGCTCTCATCCTTCCCGCGGTCACCGCTCTCGTCGCCGGGCTCGAGCTCGATCGCGATCGCATGCTGGCCGCCGCCTCGAGCGATCTGCTGATGGCCACGGATGCGGCCGATGAACTCGCGGCATCCGGAATGTCGTTCCGCGAGGCGCACGAGGTCGTTGGACGCGAGGGAAAACGGTCAGCGAGCAGCATCACTACGGTGCTCGCAAAGAAGCGGAGCGTTGGCGGTACATCGCCTGATCGCGTCCGCGAAGCAGCTGCACTCGCGCTCGCGCGACACGGCGGCGCGGCGAAAGACGAGTCATGAAGCTGCCGAAGGGATTTCTCGCGTCCGGCATCCGCTGTGGGATCCGGAAGAAGCGGCCCGACCTCGGGTTGATCGTCGCTCATGACGGAGCGGAGGCGGCTGCCGTCTTCACGCAGAACCGATTCCTCGCTGCTCCCGTCGTGCTCTCGCGCGCTGCGCTGAAGAAGAGCGGCGGCAAGGTGAGGGCGGTGCTGGTCAACGCCGGATGTGCGAACGCCGTGACCGGCCAGCCCGGAACCGACGCGGCGAAACGGACCCGCTCCAGGACAGCCGAGCTCCTCCGCTGTCCTGAGGAAGAGATCTTTCTCGCATCGACCGGTGTGATCGGCGTCGTGCTTCCCGATGCGAAGGTACGACAGTCGCTGCCTGATGCGATCCACCGGCTGTCATCGGGCGGGATCGATGCGCTCTCGCACGCGATCCTGACGACCGATGTCGGTCCGAAAGTGGCTCAGGTCACTTTTACCCTCGATGGCAGACGCGGCCGCCTTGTCGGTGTCGCGAAGGGTGCGGGGATGATTCACCCGAACATGGCGACGATGCTCGCCTTCGTCATGACCGACGCCGACATCCCGGCCGCGGCACTGCAGAAATGCATCAAGCAGGCGGTCGACCAGAGCTTCAACTCCATCTCGGTCGACGGCGACACGTCGACGAATGACACCGTCCTGCTGCTCGCCTCGGGAAAGCTCGGCAATGCGCGCTCCGCACCTCTCGACGACTTCCAGCGCGCACTCGACACGCTCTGCCGCCAGCTCGCCTGGATGATCGTTCGGGACGGAGAAGGCGCGATTCGCGTCATGGAGATCGAAGTCACCGGCGCGAAGAGTGCTCGGGACGCGCGACTCGCCGCCCATGCGATCGCAACCTCGCCCCTCGTGAAGACCGCGCTGCATGGCGGCGATCCGAACTGGGGACGCATCCTCGCAGCAGTCGGCCGCAGCGGCGCGACTTTCTCGGTCAAACGGGTCACGCTGAAAGTCGGAGCCGTGACACTCGTTCGCGACGGACAGCCGGCCGTCTACCGCGAGAAAGACGCTGCGCGCGTCTTCAGCCGGGAACGTGTTCCAGTTCACGTAGATCTCGGTGGCGGGTTCGGACGCGCCGTTCTCTTCACGAGCGACCTCGGACACGACTACGTTTCGCTGAATGCGGACTATCGGTCGTAGGAGTGAGCTGTACTGCTGATTAGGGCCGACGCCTGTCATCCCGACCGATCGACAACGTCAAGCGTTCGCAGCGCCAGAGACGTCGCGCGCAGCGCTTTGGAGTGCGGCGGCCTCAGACACCGCTTTCCAATCCCGCACAACCACCCCGAAACGATATTGAGCGCCCAGGGCGATCCTTTGGGCGGATGCTCGCGGTGTAGAAGCGGCGGCTAAGGCCGCCGCACTCCAAAGCGCTTCGCGCGACGAGTTGACGTGGTTCTACTTTCCGGGCGTCGTCGCCCCCGCTCGCGCTTGCCAGCGATCAACCGCCGTCATGTATGCTCTGCCATTCATGAATGAGGCAGAGGCGGACGCTGTCCGCGCGATTCCACCCGGGCAGATTTTCGTCATCGGCGATCTCCACATCGGGCTCGCCGACGGTGACGACCGCCCCATTGTTGAGTGGCTCGACAGACTCGCTCAGCACGCCCCTCGTGCGCTTTACATGAATGGTGATGTTTTCCACTATCTCATCGCACACAAGAACTTTCGCACCCCGTCGATCGACGGCGTAATGGAGAAGCTGCGTCAACTCCGCGACTCGGGTGTGCGTATCCATTACGTCGAGGGGAACCGCGACTTTTTCCTCAAGAGCTCGTTCGTCGAGCAGTCAGTAACCGACGCCGAGACGGAGTACGCCGTCGGTGCTGGAACGAACCGCTATCTCATCGTGCACGGCGACATGATCAACGATCGCGACTGGCCGTATCGATTCTGGCGAAGGCTCTCGAAGAATCCGGTCATGAGGCTCTCGGTTGGCCTCATCCCGAAGAAGATCGCAAAGAAGTTCGTCGACGGCGTCGAGGCAAAGCTCGCGAAGTCGAACTTCAAACACAAGAGACGTGTACCGGTCGAACTGATCTCGGAGTACGCAGCGCGTCGCGGAAGAGGCGGCGTCTTCACCCATGCTGTCCTTGGTCACTTCCACAAGAAACTCATCCTCCCCGGCTCCGTCACCGCGACCGTTCTTCCGGCATGGTACGAATCGGGGGAAGCGATGATGATCGATCCGGTTACCGGAAGCTTCGAGTGGGTCGTCATCTGAGGCCCCCCTCGCCTTCCCACACGCGCGTATAGAATCGCTCTCCTGATGCGTGTCACCTTCCTCGGCACCGGAACTTCTACTGGCGTACCGGTCGTCGGCTGCGGGTGCCGGGTCTGCACGTCACCCGACATCCGGAACCAGCGGCTGCGGCAGTCGGTCGCGATCGAGGCGGAGGGGCAACATTTTCTCATCGACACATCGCCGGACCTGCGACTTCAGTTGCTCCGCTATCCCATTCCGCGCCTCGATTTCGTTCTGTTCACACACTCGCATTCGGATCACCTGATGGGGCTCGATGACATCCGGCCCTTCAACTTCCGGCAACGCGAGGTGATCCACGCATTCGCGAACGCTCCGACTGCAAAGGCAGTCCGCCGGGCGTTCAGCTACATCTGGGACGAAAGCTCACAGATCGGCGGAGGCAAACCGCAGCTCGACCTTCAGGAGGTCGATGGCCCGTTTCGACATCACGGCATCGACATCGTCCCGATTCCGGTCGACCACGGCGACTGGACGATCTACGGCTTCCGGATCGGAAACTTTGCCTACATCACCGACACGAACGGAATCCCTCCAGCATCGATGCGGCTGCTGGACGGGGTGGAGGTTCTCGCTCTCGACGGCCTCCGTCCTGCGCCGCGGCACCCTACGCACTTCATCACCAGTGAGGCGGTCGAGTGCGCACTCGAGATCGGAGCACGCGAGACCTGGCTGATCCATCTCACCCACGAAGTCGATCACGAAGAAGTCGAGGCGACGCTACCTGCCGGCATCCGCCTGGCGTACGACGGGCTGGTACTCGAGTTGTGAGCGACTTGATCCTCTGAGAACGACACTCATGAAATCGATTTCACGCTCAGGCCCCGTCGACGCCACTGTAACGGCACCCCCTTCGAAGTCGTATAGCGTCCGCGCACTGCTCCTCGCCGCGATGACGGAGGGGACGACAACGGTCACCAACTGTCTCGATGCCGACGACACTCGCTACGCGATCGAGGCGTTGAGGACACTCGGATTCGAGGTCACTGGTGATCCACGCAGCGGCGTCTCCGTCGGAGAGCGGCTTACGATGTCGGCGAACGAGACTCCGATATTCGTCGGCAACGCCGGTACCGCGATGCGCTTTCTTACCGGCTGGCTCTCATTTACCCCCGGCCGGTTTCTGCTGCAAGGCGAGGAACGGATGCACGAGCGGCCGATCGGCGACCTCGTCGACGTGCTGCTCCAGATCGACGGAGAAGTCGAGTACGCAGGGCGCGAGGGATATCCGCCACTTCACATCCGCGGCAAGCGGATGCGAGGAGGCTTCGACGTCCGCATCTCTGCTGCAACTTCCAGTCAGTTCGTCTCCGCGCTCATGCTCGGCGGTGCAACCCTCACCGACGGCATCACTCTCCGGCTCGACTCACTCGCCTCGGGGCCGTACATCGACATCACCGCCGACATTCTTCGGAGCTTCGGTGTCTCCGTGACGCACGAGGGCGGTGCCATTCGTGTCCTCGGACCGGTGGCGAGTCGTGCCGAGTACAACGTCGAAGGCGATTACTCATCGGCCTCCTACTGGTTCGCGGCCGCCGCGGCAACTGCCGGCCGGATTGCCGTGCGCGGACTGGCGGTACCTACGGCTCAGGGAGATGCTGGCTTTCTCGACATCCTCTCGGCGATGGGCTGCACGATCGAGGTGACGCCCGGAGAGATCTCGCTGAAGGGTCCCGTGAGATTGCGTGGCGGCACGTTCGACTGCAACGCTACGCCGGACATCGTGCCGACACTCGCGGCAATCGCGCCGCTGGCCGAGTCGCCGGTCGAGATCACCAACGTCGCGAATCTCCGCGTGAAGGAGTCCGACCGGCTCGCTACCGTGGCCGCGGAGCTCCGAAAGCTCGGTGCCTTCGTCGAAGAGCGAGCCGACTCGCTCCTCATCCAGCCGGGCTGGAACGCGGACCCCGCGGTCATCGAAACGCACAACGACCATCGCATCGCGATGGCCTTCGCAATCGCCGGCCTCGCCCGCGGCAACGTGACGATCGCGAAGGAACACGTTGTCTCGAAGTCCTATCCGCGGTTCTGGAAGAGCCTGGATGAGGTTGTGGGCGTGCGTTAGGCAGTGGAGGCGCAAGTCCGTGCCTGTGAAACACGGCGCAACAAGTAGCCTGTCATCCCGAGCGGGAGGCTGGCGGGTGGCGAGGGATCCCTGAATCGACGACTGGGCAGGAACGGGCGCCCATCACGATTCGGATCGCGGCGATGCGCGGTGATTGGTCGTCGGCAAGGGATCCCTCTCCGTCCTCCGCCCCTCACGCCCGCCCACCCCCCCGGGGCTCCGGCGGCTGCCAAGAGACTCCCGGTGTTTATGCGGGTTTCAGCGTACACGCATGAGCCACGTGCGCAGGCCAACCTGACGCGCGTGCTGTGTCATCAGGCAAAGCCGTGGGGACGCGCGCGAGACGCCCCTTTGCGGACGGGGACGTCCGCGGTACGGCGGACGCGGACGTCCGCGCTACACACGGCGAGGGTGAAGTTCGAACCCCGAGGAACCCCGAGGAACTCCGAGGAACCCCGAGGAACCCCGAGGAACTCCGAGGAACTCCGAGGAACTCCGAGGAACTCCGAGGAACTCGCCCACGTCAGTGCACGCTCGCTGCCTCCGCCTGATGTGACAGCTCGAGCGCACCCTCCGGCGTGACGTTCACGTACACCGTATCTCCCGGCTTGAACGTTCCTTCGAGCAGACGGATCGCCAGGGGATCGACGATGAGCCGCTGCAGCGCGCGCTTCAGGGGCCGTGCACCGAATGCCGGGTCGTAGCCTTCCTGCGCCAGTTGTTCCTGCGCCGCGTCGCTGATCTCGATCGCGAGTCCACGCTCGCCGATCATCTTTGCAAGGCGGCGGAGCTGGATCGAGATGATCTGCTTGATCTGTCCGAGGTCAAGCGTGTGGAAGACGATCACATCGTCGATCCGGTTCAGGAACTCCGGACGGAACTGCCTGTGCAGCTCCTGATCGACGAGACGCCGCATCGCCTCGGCTGACAGCTCACCCTTCGATGCGTCGTGGATGTGCTGCGAGCCGACGTTCGACGTCATGATGATGACCGTGTTCTTGAAGTCGACGACGCGGCCTTTCGAGTCCGTCAGCCGCCCGTCATCGAGAATCTGCAGCATCACGTTGAAGACTTCGGGATGCGCTTTCTCGATCTCGTCAAAGAGGATCACCGCATAGGGACGTCGCCGGATCGCCTCGGTGAGCTGTCCCCCCTCCTCGTAGCCGACATATCCGGGAGGCGCGCCGATGAGGCGCGCCACGGCATGCCGTTCCATGTACTCGGACATGTCGATGCGTACCATCGCGCTCTCGTCGTCGAAGAGAAACTCTGCGAGGGCTCGCGCCAGCTCGGTCTTTCCGACTCCGGTCGGTCCCATGAAGATGAACGAGCCGATCGGCCGGTTCGGGTCTTTCAGTCCCGCGCGCGAACGACGAACCGCGTTCGCCACAGCGACGACCGCCTCGTCCTGTCCTACGACCCGGCGGCGGAGGTTGTCTTCCATCTTGACGAGCTTCTGCAGTTCGGACTCGAGCATCCTCGTGACGGGAACACCGGTCCACTTCGAGACGATCTCCGCGATGTCCTCGTCGGTCACCTCCTCGCGAAGCAGGGCGCCGTCCTTCTGCATCTCGGCGAGCTTCGCCGTCTGGCCCGCAATGTCGCGCTCGAGCTGAGGGATGCCGCCATAACGCAACTCGGCCGCACGATTCAGGTCACCCTCGCGCTCCGCACGAGTCGCCTGCTCCCGCTCCTCCTCGAGCTTCTTCTTCAGTTCGTTGATCGCGGTGATCACGCCCCGCTCGCTCTCCCACTGCGCCCGCAGGCCGGAGATCTTCTCCTGCAGTTCGGCGATCTGCGCGCGCACACCGCGGAGCCGCGCCTGCGTCGCAGGATTCTCTTCCTTCTGCAGCGCCTGCTCTTCGATCTGCAACTGCGTAAGTCGTCGCGTCAGCTCGTCGATCTCCTGAGGCATCGACGTCAGCTCGATCCGCAGTCGCGACGCCGCCTCGTCGATGAGGTCGATCGCCTTGTCCGGCAGAAAACGGTCGGTGATGTAACGGTTCGACAGCGTCGCTGCTGCGACGATCGCCGAATCCTGGATCGTCACCTTGTGATGTACCTCGTACCGCTCCTTCAAGCCACGCAGAATTGCGATCGTGTCCTCGACGGTCGGCTCGGGCACGAAGACCGGCTGGAATCTGCGCTCGAGCGCCGTGTCTTTCTCGATGTACTTCTGATACTCGTTGAGCGTCGTGGCGCCGACTGCCCTGAGCTCACCACGTGCAAGCGCCGGCTTCAAAAGGTTCGAGGCATCCATCGCCCCTTCGGCCGCACCCGCTCCGACGAGCGTGTGCAACTCGTCGATGAAGAGAACCA
>DASVLC010000306.1:0-11712 GCA_036385045.1 Thermoanaerobaculia bacterium
GATCGCGGACCGAAGTGGTCGCCGGACGGGAAACGGATTGTCTTCTACTCGGATCGCAACGGGCGGTACGAGCTCTGGTCAATCGACGCACAAGGTAGCAATCTGCAGCAGATGACCCGGACGACGGGAGAACCAATCTGGTACCCATTGTGGTCACCGGACGGTGGGCGGCTTCTCGCCAGCAACACAAACAATACCTACGTTTTCAACGTGGGAGGCACGCTGCCCACCGAGGTGGCCGAGACGCTGCCGCCGGTCGACGCGAGACTCTCTTTCACCGCCAGGTCGTGGTCACCCGACGGAAACTGGATTGCCGGCCTCGCGTGGCGTGACGGAGAACTGATCCCCGGTACATGGGTCTACTCGCTCGAAGAAAAGAAGTACTCAAGAGTGACCGACAAAGAGACGGACCTCGGAAAAGACTTCGGGGGAGGATCGGTGTGGATGCCCGACAGTCGCACTCTCATCATCTCGGACCGAGGAGGGTTGGTCGCCATCGATCGGTTCACCGGCGAGCTGAAGGAGGTCTTCCGTCCGTCCGGTTACGCTGCAGGTGACCCATCGGTGACCGCTGACGGGACGGCGATCTTCTTCAATGCAGAGCGGGTCGAAGGCGACATCTGGATGGCGACGATCGATTAGTGGGGCAAGACTCGCCCCTCGAAGCGTTTGTGCCACGGCTCCACGTGACGCCACTGGCGCAGCGACTGAAGAGGGAACCCGTCAGGGTGCACCACCGGATTCGAGCCTGTTGCTCGGAATTTATGTGTACGATCATGTGTAGCATCACGTGTGGAGGCGTGGATGCCAACCAATCTCGCAATTGATGACGCGCTGCTCGAACAAGCCAGAAGCCTGAGCGGACACCGCACGAAACGCGAAGTCGTCAACGAAGCGTTGCTGGAGTACGTGCAGCGCCGACAACGACTCAGATCGCTCGACATGCTCCAGACGATCGACTTCGATGACGATTTCCACTACAAGCGCGCACGGTCGAAGCGGTGATCGTTCTCGATACTTCGGTGCTGTCGCACGTGTTTCGAAGACCGTCCGCCAGGCAGGCTGAATCCGTCGTCGTCGGGCACTTCAGTGCACTCGTGAGTGAAGGTCATCCGCTCGTGATTCCCGGCGTCGTCCTGCAGGAACTTCTCTCTGGAATCCGCGACGAAAGGCAGTTCGAGCGCCTTCGGATTGCACTCGAAGGATTTCCGCTCATTCTGGCGGAGGGCGAGGATCACGTCGAAGCCGCTCGTCTCATGAACGTTGTCAGGGGTCGAGGAATCGCCGCATCGAGTTTCGATATGCTGATCGCGGCGACGACGATCCGGCGCCGGGCGCGCCTCTTCACTCTCGACCGCGACTTCGAGAGGCTCGCGCCGTTGATTCCATTGACTCTGCTGGAACTCCCCGCCTGACTGCGGCAGGCGACCTCGAACCTTCATCGTAGCGAGACATTCCCATGTCCCGCGTTGTTCGTACGCCAGGCAGAGGACGGCGGAACAAATCCCTGCCCCGAGTGCGGGATTCGAGCGGCGATTTCTTCTCGGATGAGAGGACTCGGCTCGCTACTACCGTTCGGAGGGACGGCGCACGCGCTCGACCAGAGCGATGAAGCGGGGATCCTTTTGGAGACTCCTCAGGCGAACATCAATGTTCATCTGAGCAACCCTTCCGCTCCCCGATTCGACCGATCGGCTGATCGCATCGATCGCCTTGTCACGGTCTCCCAGCGCGAGGTAGATGGGTGCAAGGTAATAGGGATCGCTCTCTCCGCGAATGACTCGTCTTTCGACCTCTCTCAGGATCTCCTGGGCGGACGCCCGATCTCCTGCAGACGCATGGCTCGCGGCGAGATATCCGGTCTGTTCGGCGATGCCGCCTGACAGCTCCACGGCGCGCCGGGACGCGGCAATCGCTTCCGGATGACGTCCGCTATCCGAATAGAGTGCGCTGAGAACGCCGAGAAGCTGGGGGAAGTTCGGGTCAATCTCCATGTATCGCTCGGCGGTCTCGAGCGCTTCGGCATCACGGCCCATCGCGGCAAGGATGTCGACTACGTTCACGCCGATGATCATCGACAGAGGATCGAGTCGCTGCGCGACGAGGATCTGCTCGTACGCCTCCTCGAACCTGCCCGTAGAGCTCAGCATGATGTTGTACCAGTGCCGGGCCGTGGGGTAACGGGGATTCAGCTCGATTGACCGGCGGAAGGCGGCCTCCGACTTATCCCACTCGCGGCGGTTCTGATGGATCGCCCCGAGCGACGCATGCGCTTCGGCGATCCCCTCGTTCAAGGCGATGGCGCGCCGGATTGCTTCTTCGGCCTTGTCGGTGACTTCTCCGGCAGGGCGGTCGGCGTACTGTTCCATGAGCAGATAGCTGTCCGCCACGCCGACGTGTGCCAGAGCGAAGGCAGGATCGTTCGCTACAGCCTGTTGAAAGAACGCGAGGGCTTTTTCGATCGATTCCGCCGTGCGCCTGTTCCAGTGGTAGCGGCCTTTGAGATAGAGCTGGTATGCCTCGGCGTTGTCGGTCATTGATGCAGTCCGGCCAACATCGGCGGCACCTGCCGGCCGGAGCCGGGCTGAGATCTCATCCGAGATCTCCTTCTGCAGCGCCAGCGCGTCGGTGAGTTTCCGCTCATAGCGCGCGCCCCAGATCTGGGCGTTCGTCTTCGTGTCGATCAGCTCTGCCTGCACGTTCAGCAGGTCACCACGCTGCATCACACGCCCCGAAACGATCGCGCGTACGTTGAGCTCCCTCGCGATCTCCGCCAGGCCGGTCTCCTTTCCCTTGTAGCCGAACACCGTGCTGCGAGGGATGACCCGAAGCGACGCGATGCCTGCGAGGTTGTTGATGATGCTCTCCGAGATCCCGTCACTGAGGTATTCGGTCTCGGGATCGTTCGCAGCGTTCACGAACGGCATCACGGCGATCGAGTCGATGGTGTCCACCGCCTTCGATTCGGTTTGCGTGCCCTTCGACAGCACGGCTGCCATGATGGCGAGTGCCAGAACGCCGGCGAGTGCAGCTCCCACGAAGACCTTCATTCGGGTAGCGGTCTTCGGACTCGCCGGTTTTGAAACCTCACCGGAGGTGGAATCGCGCTTCAGGTTCTTGAGGTCGACGAAGAGATCGCGTGCCGACTGATATCTGCGGGCTGGATCCTTTTCGAGGAGCTTCCGCACGATCCGCTCGAGTTCGGGAGGAGCCGAATAGTTGAAGCGGGCGATCGGATCCGGCTGCGAGTTCGTTACTTTCTGGATCGTCTCGGTCGTCGTCGCCCCTTCGAACGGCAATCTTCCGGCAATCAGCTCGTAAAGGACGATTCCGAGGCTGAAGAGATCACTGCGATGGTCGAGGACGCGCCCCAGCGCCTGTTCGGGACTCATGTAGTTCGGCGTTCCGACGATGAGACCAGGACTCGTTTTGATCCGCGTATCTTCGTCCTTCACGTCCGTATCGGCCGCGAGTTTCGCGAGTCCGAAATCGAGCACTTTCACGTGGCCGCGCGGAGTGAGCATGATGTTGGCCGACTTGATGTCGCGATGAACGATGCCGCGGGAGTGCGCCTCGTCGAGTGCGTCGGCGGCCTGGATCGCGATGTCGATCACTTCGTCGATCTCGCACGTTCGCCCCTCGCGAAGCTGCGAAAGGGTTTTTCCCTCGATGAGCTCCATCGCGATGAAGATCGTGCCGTCCGCCTCGCCGACTTCGTAGATCGTAGAGACGTTGGGATGGCTGAGCACCGAGGCCGCGTGTGCCTCGTGAAGAAAGCGGAGTCTCCGCTGCGGATCATCCGCGACACCGGCAGGCAGCACCTTCAACGCCACCGACCGGCGCAGTTTCAGATCCTCGGCGAGGTAGACGTCCCCCATACCACCCGACCCGAGCTTCTGCTTGATCCGGTAGTGGCCGATGTCATCAGGCGTTGAATCGTCTGGAGGCGTGATGGCCATATCGTACTCTGTTTCGGCATCCTCCCTTCGCGCCATCCCACCACAGTGCGCGTCACGTCAAGGCCTGTCATCCGCCTGTCATCCCTGTAGCCATGGACGGCGGGGCGGCGCGCCTGAGAAAAGAAACGCGAGTTCGTTGTGCGCGAAGGCGCACTTCACAATCTGGCCCCCGGCTTGGCCGCGCAGACGCGCTCAGACCTCCCCCGGTCGGCGTCGCACGAAACGCGCGCCGCCCCCTCGCCCACTTCTAATCGATCGGCTGTGCCGATTCGCGTTCGACCCGACCTCGTCACTCCGCGCACTACTCCTTCGGTATCGGAAACCCTCGGTCTCGCATGAGAGCTCCGACGTCGGCGTCGCGGCCGCGGAAGGCGCGATACGCCTCCGCGGGGTCGACGGCATTACGAGGGGCAAAGAGATGCTTGACCATCTTCGCGGACAGCTCTTCGTCGTAGAAGCCACCCGGCGCCTTGCGGAACGCCTCGGCGGCATCCGACGTCAGGACGTCTGCCCACATGTAGCCGTAGTAGCTCGCCGAATAGCCCTCGCCGGAGAACACATGGCCGAAGTGCGGTGAGCGATGACGCATCACGACCTCGTCCGGCATATTCAGTTCGCGAAGCTTCTCGCGCTCGAACGTGCCGACGTCGAGCCCGGACGGATCGGTCGTGTGGTAGATCATGTCCATGAGCGCCGAGGCGAGGTACTCGGTTGTCTCGAAGCCCTGGTTGAACGCGGATGCGTTCTTGATCTTCGCAACGAGCTCGGCGGGGATCGGTGCGCCCGTCTCGTGATGAACGAGGTACTTCTCGATGACGCGATCGGTCGTCAGCCAGTGCTCGAGGAGCTGCGACTGGAACTCGGTGTAGTCACGGATCCCGCCGTTCTGACTCGGATACTCGACGTTCGAGCTGAAGTAGTGGAGCGCGTGGCCGAACTCGTGAAACAGCGTTTCGGCATCCGACCACGAGACGAGCACCGGCTTTCCAGGCTCTCCTTTGATGAAGTTCGAGTTGTTCGATCCGAGTACGTTCTGCTTCCCGTCGAACGTGGAATGCGATCGATAGGTCGTCGCCCAGGCACCCGAACGCTTCCCCTGCCTTGCGAATGCGTCGAGGTACCAGAGCCCGACGTGCGCTCCCGTGTCCCTGTCGGTCACTTCGAAGACTTCGACGTCGGGATGGAAGACCGGGACCGTTCCATCAGGGACCGGGGCGAAGTTCAGCCGGAAGACTTCGCTCGCAACCATGTGCATCGCGTCGACAAGCTTGTGGAGCTGCATGTACTGCTTCACCTCGTCGGAATCGAGATCGTACCTCGCCCTGCGCACCTTTTCGGCGTAGTAGCGGTAGTCCCACGGCGCGATCGTGATGCCGGTAGACTCCGCATCGGCGACCGCCTGCATGTCGGCAACTTCCTCGTGGACGCGGGCTACCGATGCTTCCCATACCGTTTCGAGAAGGTTCATAACGTTCGCGGGGTTCTTTGCCATCTGGGCCTCGAGGCGCCAGTCTGCGTAGTTGTCGTATCCGAGGAGGGCGACACGCTCTTTGCGGAGCGCGAGGATCTCGGGAATCAGCGCCTTGTTGTCGTGCTCGTCGCCGTTGTCTCCGCGGGCGTAGTAGGTGCGCCACACCTGTTCGCGCAGCGCGCGCTCGTCGGAGAACGTGAAGAAGGGATCCATGGACGAGCGCGTGTTGGTGATGGCGTACATCCCCTCCCGCTCACGCTGCGCGGCGGCCGCGGCGGCCGAGCGGACGAATGCCTCCGGAAGGCCGGACAGCTGATCTTTGGAGATATAGGTGACGTAACTCTCCTCGTCGTGAAGAACATTGTTCGCGAAGCGGGTTGTGAGCTCGGCGAGGCGCTTGTTGATCTCGGCGTAGCGCTGCTTCGCCTGCCCGGTGAGGGTCGCGCCACCTCGCGTGAATCCGTTGTAGCTCAGCCAGGTCATGCGTTGCTGATCGGGCCGCAGCGTCTTGTATTCGGGACCTTCGTAGACGGCCTTGATGCGAGCGAAAAGAGCGCTGTTCTGGGAGATCTTCGAGTTGTAATCGGAGATCCTCGGAGTCATCGCAGTCTGGATTTCGCGGAACTCCGGAGAGTTCATGTTCGAGGACCAGGTCCCGTAGTAGGTGAAAACCCGGTCCAGTGCCTTTCCGGTGCGCTGCATCTCGACGATCGTGTTCTCGAACGTTGGTGTCTCCGGGTTGGTGGCGATCACGTCGATTTCGGCGAGCGATCTCTCCATCCCGACTTCGAGCGCCGCCTTCAGATCCTTCAGCTCCATGCGGTCGAATGCCGGCAAGCCGCTGTAAGGCCCGACCCATTCGGCGAGCAGGAGATTGGCTTCAGATCTGCCGATGACATCCTCGGACGCAGAGTCCTGGATCACTGGAGAGGTCGTGGTGCATCCCAATGCAATGACGAGGACGAGCATTCCGATCGAGCTGGCGGCGTTTCTCATACGTGATTCCTCATGTGTGGTGGTGAAGTATGCATCGGAGCGTGAGGTGCGGGAGCTCTCGATGGGGTGTGTCGAACGAGGTGGTTCAGCGTGAGTGCTGATTCCACCCGGAACGTTAGGCGAAATGAGCGTCTGACACAAGCCCGGGTGGCGCGCCGCAACCGTCAGCACTCTCGCGGGGGACGGTCGCCAGGAAGCGCCTGGCACCGATCCGGCGTACCTGATGTGGACCTTTATGCGACCTGACCTTCGCGTTCTGCATGCGGACATCACGACGCTGGTTGTGGATGCAATCGTCAACGCGGCGAATCCGACGCTGCTCGGTGGCGGCGGCGTGGACGGGGCGATTCACCGTACGGCCGGACCGGAGTTGCTCGAGGAGTGCCGACAGCTTGGCGGATGCCGCACTGGAGACGCGAAACTGACGAAGGGTTATCGGCTCCCGGCAAAGTTCGTCATTCACACCGTCGGCCCTGTGTGGCGCGGTGGAGCGCAGCGGGAAGCAGAGCTTCTCGCCTCGTGCTATCGACGTAGCGTTGAGATCGCCGCGGAAAAGGGGCTGTCTACGCTCGCATTTCCGAGCATCAGCACCGGAGTGTACGGCTATCCGATCCGGGAAGCGGCACCGCTCGCGGTTCAGACCGTCGGCGATGCCCTTCGTAGTCATTCGACGATCGAGCAGGTCATCTTCTGTTGTTACTCGGAAGAGGACGCGTCGGTGTATCGATCAGTCCTGATTGCGAGCAGCTGGTAGCCCGATGGTGCTGAGTGGATGCGTGGAGCGCCACCCGGTTCGACCGCGCCGTTCGTTACCAACGCCCTCGCCGAAACATGAGGTCTGTCGCCCCTCTCCGCGCGATTCCAGCGAGGCACCCCCAAAGCCTAACCTCGCTGTCATCCCAATGGCGCCTTAAGTTAAGCCAGGCTGTCCTCCTGAGCGTAGCGTGAGGATCTGGGTGGGCGGGCGGTGCGATGCACGATCTGGCACCGCCCCTCCGCCAGATCCCTCATTCCCAATTCTCATCTCGCGAAAACGGAGGGGGGCCTTGGACCGTCCTCCACCCCTCCCGCCTGCCAGCGAACTAGCGTATGCTCCCGCCCTCCAATGACAATTCAGGCAGGATCGCGTCTCGGACCGTATGAGATCGTGAGCACTCTCGGCGCCGGCGGGATGGGCGAGGTGTGGCGCGCCCGCGACACCCGGCTCGACCGCGACGTCGCCATCAAGATCCTGCCGGAGAGTCTCGCGCAGAGCGAGCAGTTCCTTCAACGATTCGAGCGTGAGGCGAAGACGATCTCGTCGCTGAATCATCCTCATATCTGCACTCTCTACGACGTTGGCCATGAGACATCTGCCGTCGACGGGTCGTCATCCGCGCCCTCGAATCTCCACTATCTGGTGATGGAGCTGATCGAGGGCGAGGCGCTGGCGGACCGGCTCACGCGAGGACCGCTCCCGATTCATGAAGTGCTGCGGTACGGGCGTCAGATTGCCGCGGCTCTCGATGCAGCACACCGGCGCGGCGTGATCCATCGCGATCTCAAACCGGGAAACGTGATGCTAACGAAGTCTGGTGCGAAACTGCTCGACTTCGGACTCGCCAAGTCCGCCGCGAAAGGTGGAGGAGTCATCGAGGGTTTGACGACTCTCCCTACCGAGGCGCGGCCACTGACGCAGGAAGGAACGATCCTCGGGACTTTCCAGTACATGGCCCCCGAGCAGCTCGAGGGATTGGAAGCCGACGCGAGAACGGACATCTTCGCGCTGGGCGCGCTTCTCTACGAGATGACCAGCGGCCAGCGCGCGTTCAAGGGTGAATCGAGAACCAGCCTGATCGCGGCCATCGTCTCTTCCCAGCCAGCGCCTGTCACTACCGTCGCGCCGATGAGCCCTCCCGCGCTCGACCATGTGATCCGTCGATGCCTCGAGAAGGATCCCGATGACCGCTGGCAATCGGCGCATGACGTTGCGAGCGAGTTGCAGTGGATCAGTGAGGCGGGATCGCAGGCTGGTGTGGCGGGACCGATCACACACCGGCGGAAGTCGCGCGAACGGCTCGCGTGGGGTGTAGCCGCCGTGCTCCTCGCCGGAGCCGTTGCGCTCGGCGCCGGTTACGTCGCTCGCTCGCCGCAACCAGGAAAGCTAGTGGTGGCAGGAGTCGCCCCTCCTCCCGGCACTTCGCTGGTGCCGTTCGATTTTCTCGGGCTCGCTCTCTCTCCGGATGGGACATCCCTCGCAATCGTCGCCATCGATTCACGCGGACAACAGAGCATCTGGATCCGGCAGCTTGGGTCCAGCGAGTCGAAAGCGGTCGCAGGAACGGAGGGAGCGGCCTATCCCTTCTGGTCGCCCGACGGTCGGCATCTAGGCTTTTTCGCCGACGGAAAGCTCAAACGTGTCGACCTCGCTGGCGGAGCTCCGCAGATTCTCGCTGACGCGCCATCCGGGCGAGGTGGGCACTGGGGAGGAAATGATCAGATTCTCTTTTCTCCCAACATTCGATCCTCGATCTACAGCGTCTCCGCGTCCGGCGGAGCACCGGTGGCAGTGACGACCTATGACGCTACGAGTGAAACGACTCACCGCTGGCCGGTCTTTCTCCCGGGGGAGAAGCACTTCATCTACGTCTCCAGGCGGCGGGGCGAAGGAGGGGCGGAGATGGGACGCCTCATGCTCGCAGCGTCGGGAGGGGGCGAGGCCAGGGTTCTGATCGAGGATTCCACCAACGCCGTTTATGTGCCGGGCTTCCTTCTCCATGGGAAAGGCGAAAGCATCTTCGCGCAGCGCTTCGATGTCGATGATCTGAAAACGGTTGGACGGGGGTTCCCGATCGTCGATCGGGACGTCAGCCTCTGGGAGCCGAAGAACCTGGCGATGTTCACAGCATCGGATGACGGCACGCTGGTTTACCTGCCGAACTCGACGCGCCAGTCCGTGCTGCGAGTGTACGACCGGCAGGGACGTCCTCTCGAGGAGATCACCGGCCCGGAATTTCAGCAGTCGGCGAGGTTCTCACCGGACGGAAGCCGGATCGCCGTCGTCCGGCGGGAAGCCGTCGGAGGGCGTTACGATCTCTGGATTCACGATCTCTCGTTCGAGCGATCCGCCAGGATCACCTTCGGAGGCGAGGCGGAAGGTGTCCCTGTGTGGTCACCGGATCAGAGCAGGATTGCGTTCGCCTGTTCACCGAAGGGAGTCTTCGACATCTGCGTTCGCGATCTGGAGCGTCCGGGCGAAACTGAAGTTCTCGTCGAGACACCGAACTGGACGACACCAGGAAGCTGGAGCCCCGATGGCGGAAAGCTCTATTTCGATGATCAGGACCCGAAGTGGAACAACGACCTATATGTCGCGGATCTCAACGGGACTGAAGCTCCGAAGCTGATCCTCAGGACGCCCTTCAATGAAACGACTTCCATCGTCTCGCCCGATGGTGCCTGGCTGGCGTACGTCTCCGACGAAACCGGGATCTCCGAGGTGTTCGTGAGAGCAGCGAGTGGGGCTCCGGGGCAGTGGCAGATCTCGCGGAGCGGTGGCTCTGTGCCCCGATGGTCGGGGGACGGACGCGATCTTTTCTTCAGCTCGGCCGACGGAAACCTGATGGTGGCGCGTGTGGAGAGTTTCTCCCCGATGCGGATCGGTCAGCCGCAACTGCTCTTCCCGCTGCCGGGAGAGCCGCACCGGGATGAGCCGGTCTTCGAGGATGTGGCAGCCGACGGCGAGCGCATTCTGCTGAATGTGCCCACCACGAATCGTTCTGCGGTCAGTCTGCAGGTCATCCTCAACTGGACTCGCCGGGTTCCCGCCGACTAGGCCGTTACGGCCGGCAGGAACGTGCCGCGGGCGAGGACTCCTGAACATTTGTTCCCGAGCGTTTACGCTGACGGAAGGCACCGAGCCCCCGATGTGATGCTGGATGCGGCAGCTCCGCATTCATCCCGAAATGAGGAGATCGGCGACTCGAGATGCGTCGCATTTTCGTGACCGCCCGGCATCAAATGCGAGGCGCCAGCGGCCCAAATACGGAAATTAATCGCTTTTTACGTTACGCTGACGGCTAAGGGTCCAGTTCGCTTGCGGTGAAACCTCTACGCTGACGAACGGAATCATGGCTGTAAAACGGGGCGGACGAACGAGCCGCGGCACTTCCTCGCGCAAACGCCGCAGTAGCGGCGACAAGGGAGCTACGCCCGCCGAGCCACACCGCCAGAACCAACGCAAGAGCAGCCCCCAAGCGAGACCCGATGAACTAAGCCCTCCCGCTGCGACGGTCCCGGAGCCGCCGTCATCAGGCGATCGGACCGGCTCGATCTATCCATGGGCAGCTGAGCCGGGCGAGAGCGATTCGCTGGCTCCCCTGGGGGAGGAGCAACGGATGGTGGAAGAGTTCGATGAGACGGCGATCTCGTCGAAACTCCCGACGCGTCCAGCCGATGAACCGCCGGAGCAGCCCTCCGCCTGCCTGATCATCATCTCCCACCCGGATCCCGGGATGCTCGGCAGGCAGTATGCGATCGCACCGGGAGAGGAGCTGATCATCGGGCGAGCCAATGACGCGAGCATCACCCTCGGGCTGCCGGTCATCTCACGCCGGCACGCACGCCTCCGGCGATCGGACGACGAGGTCACGCTCGAGGACCTCGGTAGCCGCAACGGGACTTTCCTGCAGGGAGCGAAACTGCATGAAGCAGCCTGCCTTCGACATGGCGATCAATTCAGCGTCGAGTCAGTGCACTTTCGTTTCATCACCGGCAGCAACATCGAGCAGGCGTTCCATGAGGCTATCTACGACCTCGTGACGCACGACGACCTGACCGGCATCTACAACCGGCGCAAGTACGAGAAGGAAGTGGAACGCGACTTCGCGCGCGCCGTTCGCTACAACCGCCAGCTCTCGATCGTCCTGTTCGACATCGACGAGTTCAAGGAGATCAACGATCGCTTCGGGCATCTGGGTGGAGATTCAGTCCTTCGTCAGATGGCCGATCTGGTGGGCACGCAGCTTCGCCGGGAAGGGATCTTTGCCCGATTCGGCGGCGACGAGTTCGTCGTCCTCTGCCCGGAGGTGGGCCTTTCGGGCGCACGCGTGCTGGCCGAGCGGCTGCGGTCATGCATCGCCGAACATCGATTCAACTTCGAAGGTCACACGGTGCGCGTGACGTGCTCATTCGGGGTGGCCGAGCGAACCGCGGAAACCCGATTCACCTCCGATCTGTACGCAGCCGCGGACGCCAGCCTCTACGCCGCGAAGTACGGCGGCCGCAACCGCACATCGTGATCGAAGC
>DASVLC010000307.1:0-48544 GCA_036385045.1 Thermoanaerobaculia bacterium
GGAAGCGCTCAGACCCCCGGTCACCCTTGCAAGACAGTGTGCCGCATCGCGGCACCGGACCACCACCATGCCGGGTGTTTGTCCGGTGCCGCTACGCACCCCCGGAAAGATCCCGAAAAAAGTGTGGCCCATCCGCCCAGATCCCTCGCTACGCTCGGGATGACAGGTTTGTCATCGGTCGAAGTAGTGGCCCGTCGGCAAGGGATCCCTCTCCGTCCTCCGCCCCTCCCGCCCTCACACCCGCCCACGGGGCTGCGGCGGCTCGGGATGACAGGCTTCGATGGGCTCCCAGCATCATCCTCATTTTCAATTTTCAATTTTCAATTTTCAATTTCGAATTCTGCCAGCTCTTCAAACGTCGCCGGCGGCCGCTCACGCCGCAGCAGGATGACATCGGCTCCCGCTTCCGCGAGCGCTGCGAGCTCGTGGGCGCGCATTGAGGCGTCGCAGGGACAGTCGCTCTCCGGTGTGACGTAGTTCGCGATTACGCCACCGCGGTGGATTCCGCGCGCATCCAGCTCGTGCAGCAGGCGCTTCGTTTCGGCGATCACGAGTCGCTCGGGGCGCGTGACGGTGATGACGGCCGCGGCATCGGATCGGAGGACTGCGTCGAGCTCCTTCAGCGCTTTCGACGCGCGGACCAGCTCCTGCCCGAGGGTTCCGGGGCGTACGAGCTCACGATAGCGGAGAAGGATGCGGATGAACTCTCGTACCCATTCGCCTGCGACCTGCGGTAGAGCGAGGAGCCGGAGAAAATGCCCGGTGGGAGCGGTATCGACGATGATTCCGGAGATCGTCTGATCCTCGATCAGATCGGACAAACGCATGATGGCGAAGATCTCGTCGGCTCCTGGCGGTGCAATCTCGATCAGGCGCCGCATCGCCTCGGCGTCGTAGCCAAGACTCATGCCGCCGGGCGTCAGCGCATCGATCGCCTCTCCGATTCGCTCGCCCACACGGCTGCGCAGCCGTTCCCATTGCGCCCGCGTGTCGACGATCTCGACCTCCAGGTTAGGCGGCGGTGTGACGGACGCAAAGAGGTCGCGGAGCGAGTGCGCCGGATCGACCGAGATCACGACGTAGCGCCCGTCAGGGTCGGCTGTGGCGCGCTGCAAGGCGATCGAGGCGGCGCAGGAGGTTTTGCCGACGCCACCTTTGCCCGCGAGAAACAGGACTCGCGCCTTCTTCAGTTGCAGACCCGAGGAGTCATTGGTGTCGATCGAGGCAGAGAGATCAGGAGGTTGTTTCTCACCACGCATCCATCGCTCGATCGCTTCGACGTTGTCGAGGGGCTCGCAGGAGCGCGGTGCGTCGATTGTACGGGGCTCCAGCCGGTCGCGTGCAGCCTCGTCGAGCTGCGCTCGTTGACGGTCTCGATCACAGCAGCTTCCATCCCCGACAGCGCGGTTGAGCACGACGAACGGGACGGCTACTCCCTCGCGCACGACTTCGGACATCAGCCGCTCGGTCTGCTCGACCACGAGCGGTTCGGACAGAGTCACCGGTACGAATGCGGTGCGGGAGGGATCGCACAGCAGCTCGCGGCGGCGTGACGCACGCGCATCGAATTCCTCGATGAATGCGTCCATCGCATCATGAACGTCACGGCGCATGAACTGCCGCATCATCGCGCGATGCTTCTCCTGCATCGTATCGAGCGCGCCTGCCAGCTGATGAAAATGCTCGAATGAGGAGAGCATCCGCAGCGTGTGTCCCGTCGGCGCCGTGTCGACGACGATCATCGTCCCGGGGTTGGATTCGACGAGCTCCCCGATCCGCATCCAGGCCATCAACTCGTCGACACCCGGCAGCGAGAGCTCGATGAAGCTTCTGAGCTCATCCCGGTCGAGATAGGTCCCGCGGTCTCCAATCTCGAGAAAGGGCTCGAGATGATTCTCGAGAAACTGCGCGTAGAGCGTGGCCGCGTCGAGCTCCTCTACTTTGAGCGAACGGTGCTCGTCGGGCGGGAAGAGATCTCCGGTGCTCGAGGCGGGATCGGTCGTGAACAGGATGACGGGACGATTTCGTGCGAAATGCAGAGCGGCCGCGGAGGCGATTGTCGTTTTGCCGACGCCCCCCTTGCCACCGAAAAGCACGACGTCGCGGGAAGCGAGAAGGTCGAGCGATGCGGAAAAGTCGGACATGGCTCTACGACCGTTCAGCGGTCGCCGTAGCCGGTGTAGATACCGATGCCGCCTTCGTCTTCACCTCGATCCGCGGCCATCTCTCGGGCCATCGCTTCCCGTCGGGCCCGGATGTCGCGAAGCGCCTGAAAGATCTCCGCCTCCTCGAGGACGTACTCATCCTCGGTGACCTCGCCCAGTTCGAGACGCATCTGCAGCTCGATCAACCGCTCCTTCCACGGCTGATCGTTCAGCAACTCCTCGTCCGCCATCTTCTGGATCGTGCTCATCACCCAGCGAAAGCCCGCCAGCGGTCCCTTGATCGGGAGCAGGAGCAGATCGTCGAGAAGAAAGGCCATCGCGAGCCTCAGCGGTCGGCGCGTTCGAGCTTGAGCCGGATATTCACGAAGTTGTAGGGCGGCCAGGGGCCGGTATAGAGAAACGACAGTTTGTGCTCGTACTTGCGGGCGATGTCGGAGATCTGATCGTCGAAAGCCTTTGTCTTGTCGCGCTCGACCAGGAAGGCAGCGTTCATGATCATCTTGTCGCCGATCGGCTTGTTCGATCGGGATGCGATCGCCGCATCGCGCAGCGCCTCGTAAATCTCCGTTACGTAGGAGTCGGCTTTTGCCTGAAGCGCCGACTCGACGACCCTTCCGAGCTGCATGCGGGAAAAGTAGGTGGACGTCGAGGTGCTCGACTGGATCTCGTCCTTCAGGCGCCGGATCTCGTCATTCTGGTTCTCGATCTCGCGGATCACCTGGTCCTTGTCCCAGTTCACCTTCAACCCGAACTCGATCTTCCCTTCCATCTTCTGAAGGACGTCACTGAGCGCCTCGTACGTCCCCTTGAGAAACTCCTTGATGTCGTTCTCCGTGCGGAACACCGTCCCGAAGCTCATCGGGAGCACGGTGAAGTCCTTCATCACCAGCTCGTTCACATGTTCGTGAGCGAGCGCGTTCTCGCGCGTCGGATCGAATACGATCAGCGGACAGTTCGAAACAACGGCCGCAAACTCCCGGTGGTGAACCGTGTGGACCTTGTCTCCACGGCCTCCGATACCGACCGTGCCGAAGTCACGCGGACTGTCGCTCTTGATGATGCAGTAAACGTACTTGCCCTGCTCTGCGTCCGGCTGTCCGTGGTTCTGCTCCATCATCCCCTTCCTCTGATGTTCCCTCTGGTCAACGAACTCGAGAATTACAATGTGGCCCCATGCAATCGCCGCACCTCAGCCGCCTGGTGCGGAAAATCGAGAGCTGGTTCCTAAGATACCAGCGTCCGCTCCCCTGGCGGCACTCCTATGACCCTTATCACGTCTGGGTATCGGAGGTCATGCTCCAGCAGACCCGAATGGAAGTTGTACTCCCCTATTTCGAACGCTTCATAGCACGATTTCCATCCCTGAGCTCTCTCGCAGCGGCCTCCGAGCAGGAAGTCCTGGCCTGCTGGTCCGGCCTCGGGTACTACCGCAGGGCGCGCATGCTTCACCAGGGAGCACAGACCGTCATCGCAACAGGCGGCACAGTTCCGGCCGGCATCGAAGCACTGATGAAGCTGCCCGGTATCGGACGCTACACCGCCGGCGCGATTGCCTCGATTGCATGGAATCGCAAGGCTCCGATCGTCGACGGAAACATCGCCAGGATCGCCTCCCGTCTCTTCGGGATCGAAGAGTCGGCCGGCTCCGCAAGGCTCATGAAGGAAGCCTGGACGGTCGCGACACGGCTGGTCGAGGCGTGCAAGGAACCGCGACTGTTCAACCAGGGCCTGATGGAGCTGGGAGCTCTCATCTGCCGTCCGCGCGACCCGCTCTGCTCCCGATGCCCGCTCACCGCCGAGTGCAACGCAAAGCAGACCGGCCGCCAGACGCTGTTGCCCCTTCCTCGCGAAGTGAAGTCCACCTATCAGATGCGCGTTCCGCTCTATCTGATCAGCGACGATCGGGGAAGGATCCTGATGCGCCGTGAGACCGGCGCGCTGATGCAGTCGATGTATCACCTGCCGCACGGCGTCGATTTCCTCTTCGCCGCAGCCCCCCTTGCTGCGGAAGTTCACGAAGAGCTCGGCTCGTTCCGACATTCGATTACCGACCGCAGGGTCTCGTTCGTCGTCCAGCGTGCGGGATTGCGGGGCCGGATTCGCGATGGGATCGAGGAGTACGAATGGATCGAACCGTCGTCGCTCGCTGACATCCCGCATCCGTCGTATGTCGCCAAAGCTCTCCGGCTCTGGTCGCGCTCGGTCTCCGGCGCACGATCAGCTGACGGCTCACGGTAAACTCTCTTCATGCGCGGGCGTGTGACAGTGGTTCTCCTCTTCCTCCTTTCCCTCTCTCCCGGTCTCGATGCAGCCTGCGATTACACGCCCCGTTTCAGCGGGCAGTTGCGAACCACCGCGTACGACGTGTCGCTCGATTCCGAAGGCTTCGTCTGGCTTGCCACAGGGTACGGCGTGACGTTGCTCGAGATGACCGGCGGCTCTCCGCTCATCCTCGACTCGATCGCCCTCCCCGGCTCCACGCGAGTCGTCGAAGCATCCAGCAACGGGATCGGTTATGCCGGCAGCGGGTCGTCGCTGCATGTCGTCAAACGGGAAGGGAAGAAACTCCGTCTGGTCCGATCGATCGCGACAGGCGGCACTGTGAACGACATCGCCATCGAGTCTTATCTGTTCGTCGCAACCTCGTCGGGGATCGAACACCGCGCGCTGTTCGACCCGGAGAATCCGACCAAGACGACTGTGACGCTCTTCACCACCTCGCCGAACGTCACCTCTCTTGCTCTCGGCTCATCCACGCTTTACGCGGCCGACGGCGATGCTTCCGTGGAGGTCTATTCGATCGCGTTTCCCTCGATCCCTCAACGAACCGGAACTCTGGAGGCGATGCCTCTGGCCTCCTGGGTCCACACGGCCCCGAACGGCCTGATATTCGTCTCCGATCGATTCGGGCAGAACACCGACATCTTCATCGGAGCGAACCGGGTGGCGAGCATGCAGTCGGGAACCCGATCGTTTGCCGCTTCGGCCAGTCAGACACACTACGTCGCCTCGGGCCGAACGCTGCGTGCGATCGACATTTCGGCGCTGTCCCGTCCCGTGACGCGATTCTCCTCGCAGCTCGCCCCATCCGAAGGCAACGAGAACACCATCCACGCGATGGCTCGCGCGGGCGACACGCTGTTCGTCGCGGCAGGCGACATCGGACTGGTCGTCTTCGACATGTCGCCGATGAAAGCGCCGTTCGCGCTGGCGAGTTACAGCGGCGCGGCGACATCGAGCGTACGTATCGCGGGCGACAAGGCGTGGTTCGCAGATGCCGACGGAACGATCCGGGAACAGCGGATCGTCTCGTCCGGAGTGGCGCTGACGGAGTTGCGCAGCTGGAGCGGAGGTGACGGCGCACTCGTTCACGACGTCGAAGGTGAGACGTTGCTGACGTCCGCGGGACAGAACGCCACCCTCTGGTCGCTCGGCGCGAACCCTCCAGTAGCCGCCGTGACGGCGTCATTCGGAGATCGCGTCATCGAAGCGGTGATTCGCAACGGAGGGATGGTCGTCCTCCTCGCGAACGGCTCGCTGTGGGCCGCGGCGCCATCACCGCAGCAGATCGAAAGTCCCGCGGTAGCACACCTCGCACGCGCTGGCTCGGCACTCGCGACGGCGGAGCTCCGGCCCGATGGAACAACTCTGGTCCGCCACTATCCCGATGGCGATCCGTCAAAATCCCCGGCGACGTTCTCCATCGCCGGTCTGGCCACCGGCAATCTCGCGCTCGACGCTACGCGTGCGGCACTCTTCACCTTCAGCGGCATCACTGTCATCGATCTCGCCGACGGCCAGAAGAGAACAGTTCCCGCTTCCGATCGCACGATCCCGCGACAGCTCGTCTTCTCCGGGCCTGATCTGCTCGCGATCGACTCGACGACTCTCTACGTATACGCAAACGCCCAGGAGCTCACTCGGGGGTACCCGATCCCCGCCGAAGTCGTGGCGATGGACGCCGAGCCGTCGGTCGCTGCCATCGCAACGGCAGGAGGCAATGCCGCGGTCTCGTACGTGGCAACTAATCCGGAAGTGAGCATCCCGTTTCGCAACAGCTACTACAGCAAGGCAGCCGCAAGCGACGATCAGCTCTATCTGTTCAGCCGTGAGACGATCGACTTCTACTCGATCGCTGCCGCCGACGCTCCCTCCTACGTCGCCGGTGTGACGGCGCAAGGAATCATCGACATCGCGGCGACTCCCGCCGGTCTGGTGACGCTGGCCGCGAACGGAACCGTTTCGCTCTACTCACGCGCCGGTGTTCTGCTCCGGTCGGCTGTGATCGCCGAGGCCGGCGTTGCGGTGACGTCGATCGCCGCTGTGGGTGACTCGATCTGGCTCTCTCTATCCAAAGGGTGCGCGAGCGGCGTCTGCAGCAGCGAGACCCGCGTCCTCGATCCCGGTACGCTGGCGGTGATCTCCACCATGAGCGGGGCGGTAGACGACGTGGCGAATTCCGGCAATCGCGCCTGGGCCCTCGTTTCATTTCCTGACGAGCTGCGCGCGATCGACATCAGCGATCCGCTTCATCCTGTTCCTCTCGTCACGATCCCGCGGCCGGCCTTCGCCTCGTCCATCACGTACGCGACGGGAGCGGTCTACGTTCTCGCCCAGCGCCTGCATGAATACACGGCAACCACACTCAATCCCGTGACCGAGCGCCTCGCACCGATCGCGAATCCTCCCGCGCAGCTCATACGCGCCATGGCTGATTGCGTGATCGTGACCGGCAGGAGCGACCAGCCGGAGCTCTACTCGCTTCCCGGCTGGTCAGCGATCCAGTCGGCGCCATCCATTCCGTCGACCGCCAGGTCGCTCATCCTGCAGGATGGACGGGTCGTGATTCTCACCGATCACTCGATTGAGGTCTGGTCCTCGCTACCGCCCCGTACGCCGGGACGAACGCGATCCGTGCGTTAGGGTGGACCCTAATCCGCCTGCTGATCGAATGCGACCGTGGTCTTGCCGTCGAGCTTCACGATCATCTTCTTCGATGGAGCGACACCGGTCGGGAACTGGACGATGATCACGACGCCGGACCTCTTCCCCTCGCAGCCGACGGGCATTGGACGAACGACCTTCAGGTCGCCGAACTGACGGGCGACGGTCGTCCCGTTCTCCTGAATCCACTCCAGCGGCGGCGACTGCCCCGCCTTGATGGCACCGGCGAGTTCCTGCGCCTCCTGGAATGTCAGCATACCGGTCAGCAGAGTCACGACCTGACGCGGTCGTTCGGTTCTGCTCACGAAGCGATTGACGCAGGAGGCGGCCAACGCCGTTTCGGCCATGAATGCGAGGATGAGGGCAGCGACGGCAAAGCGGACGGTTGGACGTTTGAACATGATGGACCCGCTCAGGACAAGCTTTCCGGGTAGACAAGCACTCGAGCGAGAGAATTCCGGCCGCCATTTTCTGCGCCAGGGCTGCAACTCCACGATCGGCTGCGCGTAGATAGCAGGAGGCAGAGCCGCCGTGGAGCGCGGTATGTCATCATGAGCATGATGGACGCTGGAACACCGACCGGGCGCCGCCGTACGTCGCCGGCGCTCCTGTTGTGGATCACCGGCGTCGGCGCGATCGTCGTCCTCCACTTCGTGGAACGCCTGCTCGAATTTTTCGGGCGCAGCACCACACCCATCACCTTTTTCGCATTCTTCGCCTGGCTGCTCGTCATCAGCCTGACGCTCTACGGCTTCGCCGTGATGGCCCGCTGGATCCTCGGGAAGCTGTTCTGGACCGTCGGCCGCAGACTTTTTCTCAGCTACCTCCTGATCGGTCTGCTTCCCTTCTTCCTGATGACGGTCCTGCTGCTGACCGTCTCCTACATGTTCGCCGCGGTGATGACACAGGCAGCACTGAGAGCCGAGCGGCAGGCAACGCTCGGGCAGATGGAGAGCTGGGCTCTCGAATACGTCGTCACCGGTCAGCGTCCCGCCGGCGCACTCGAGTCGCTCGAGGTTTACGACACCGCCCAGACATCGGGAGAGGCCCTCCCCGAATGGCTGCGAACACGCAGCTTCAGCGGCCTGGTCAACAGAGACAAGATTTCGCTCCTCGTCGCCTCACGGCAGTTTCCGGCCCCGGAGGCCACCGGCGTTCCCCGCTCGATCGTCTTCGTCCAACCGATCGACAAAGAGTGGGCCGACCAGCTCCACGACCGCTATCAGATGGTCGTCTGGACTGCCAATGCAAAGTCGTCGGCCAAAGGAACCGGCAATGGGAACCTGAATATCGAGTCGAACGATGGGATCAAGGAAGTCTTCGTCCGGAACATCTTCCGGAAAATCATCTGGGGAGATCTGAGCGATCTCAGCGACTGGGAGACCGGCTCGTCAATGCGCGAGCAGAGACTCTTCACTCTGATCGCAAATCCTCCACGGAACATCCTCTCCTACTACTTCGGCGCCTCGGCAGGCGAGTATTTCAACATTCTGGCGAGCATCATCGCCGGCCTGGCTGTGGCGTTGATGATGATGTACGCGGTGGCGGCGCTGTTCGCGGGCGTCCTGATTTTCTCCATTTCGCGGGCCGTGAACCGGATCGAAAAGGGAACTCACGCCGTCGAGCGGGGTGACTTCACGTATCGAATCCGGATGAAGCCGCACAACCAGCTCGGTGCGATGGCGCAGTCGTTCGACCGGATGACGGAATCGATCGCATCGCTCCTGACGACAGTCGGAGAGAAGGAGCGGCTCCAGAGCGAGATCGAGATCGCGGCGTCGATCCAGCGCAATCTGCTTCCGAAGGAAGGGCCGCGATTCGGCGGTGTCTCGTTCTCCGCCCACTTCGAGCCGACGGCATCGATCGGAGGCGACTATTACGATGTCTTCAATCTCGACAAGTCACGCCTCGCCGTCGCCATCGGCGACGTCTCCGGCCACGGCTTGTCGACAGGCTTGGTCATGGCGATGGTCAAAGCCGCCATCACGACCCTGGTGGAGGAAGGGGCCGATGAAAGCTCCATCTTCCGGAGACTCAACGAGCTCGTCTACCGCTCGACCGAACGCCGCGCCTTCATGACGCTGGCCTTTACGATTTTCGATATGGAGAAGGGAACGATCCGGCACACCAACGCCGGGCATCTCTACCCCTACCTGCTGAGGCGCGGGTCGGCACAGCCGACGCCGATCGAAGCGCCGTCGTTCCCGCTCGGCGTCCGTCCGAATCTCGAAACGCTGACAGTCGAAACCGATCTCACAGAAGGCGATGCGATCGTCTATCTCTCCGACGGCATCATCGAAGCCCAGGACGAAAACGGCGAACCCCTCGGCTTCGACAAGCTCGAGCATCTCCTCGGCGAGGAGACGGACCGTTCGCCTTCCGCGCTCCGCGACTCGATCCTCGCATCCGTTGCGCGCCACTCGGGAACCCGCCCCGCCGACGACGACAGGACGATCATGGTGATTCGCTTCGATAGCCTGAGATTCGTGGCGAGCGACGGTGACCAGCCGATGGTCACCCCGACGATCGTCGAAGCCTGAGCGCGCAGTCAGCGCGCCGCGATCGCACTCGACGGCACGTGCACTTCGGTCAACTCGCTCGACGGAATCACATCGCTCTCAATCGCCCTGCGGATATGCCGGGCAATCCTGTTGATGTAGTTCACCGTCTCGCGGAAAGGAGGGACTCCCTTGTACTTCCAGACGTTCCCTTCGCCGGCGTTGTAGGCGGCGACCGCAAGGTCGGCGTTTCCGTCGAAGGTGTTCAGCAGCCAGCGGAGGTAGCGGGTTCCGCCATGGATGTTCTGCGCCGGATCGAACGAATCGGTCACGCCGAACCGCTTCGCCGTTGCCGGCATCAGCTGCATCAGTCCACGGGCACCTTTGTGCGATACGACCCGCGGGTTGTAGTCCGACTCAGCCTTGATCACCGCCGAGACGAGTGCGGCGTCGACGTCGAACTTACGGGATGCCGCGATGATGTGCTCGTTGTAGCGGGAGGCGAAAAGCGGCCGGCTGTGCTCGTCATAGCGCCATGAACGCCGCGGAAACACTCCTTCGTCGTCGATCTTCTTTGCTTCCTCGACGATTTCGGGAGTCGACACTTCATCGTCGACGATCCGGTCGATTCTTCCCAACGGCACCGACATTCGGCCGCCCGGCATCAGCAGATGCATCGTGTCAGCCTCGACCTCGTAGGTCTCGATCTTCATCGTCCTGCCGTCGGTGAAGACGGCTATCGCCGCGCTGGCGGGTAAAGCGAGCACGAGCGTGGTGAACAATGAAAGGGTCAGGCGCATGGACTGTCCCGAAAACCACAACTACGCGGGTGATTATTGCGCGGGTTCCAACAGCCGCCTCGCTTCCCCACCTTCCAGACTCCGGCCCAGTTTGTCACCCCAATGGCCTTAACTTTAAGCCCACAAGGCTGTCATCCTGAGCGTAGCGTGAGGAGCTGGGTGGGCGGGCGGTGCGATGCTCGTGTTTGGCACCGCCCATCCCCCAGATCCCTCGCTACGCTCGGGATGACAGCCTTTGACGCGATGCGCACTGGACCGGATGGCTCGACGGGAGGAGGCCGACAAGTGAGGTCCTGAGTGAGGCGGTCTTGCTCTAAGTCAAGGCCATTGCCCTGTCATCCTGAGCCGCCGGAACCCCGGGGGTGGGCGTGTGGGCGGGAGGGGTGGAGGACGGTCGAAGGATCCCCTCATCGTGCGCGCGGGTGGGTGGGCGGTGCTCGTTAACGCTCGCCCCCACACAAACCAGATCCCTACGCTTGCAATGACAAGACCCCGCGGTGCGCACCCGTGGGTCGTCGGCAAGGGATCCCTCTCCGTCCTCCGCCCCTCACTCCCGCCCACCCGCCCCCGGGGCTCCGGCGGCTCGGGATGACAGGCGTGTGTCAGGCGGGATGACGGGGTGGGCCTGAAATCACCGATTCATCCGCTCCGCTCCCTACCGCGCGTCGATGCCCACGTAGTCCCGACGCGTGTGCCCGGTGTAGATCTGGCGCGGGCGTGCGATCTTCTGATCGCCGTCCTGGAGCATCTCGAGCCACTGCGCGAGCCAGCCCGATACGCGGGGGATAGCAAAGAGCACGGTGAAGATGCTCATCGGAAAGCGCATCGCCTGGTAGATGAGCCCCGAATAGAAGTCGACGTTCGGATAGAGCTTCCGCTTGACGAAGTAGTCGTCTTCGAGAGCGATGCGTTCGAGTTCGAGAGCGATGTCGAGGAGCGGGTTTTTGCCGGTGACCTCGAAAACGTCGTAGGCGACTTCCTTGATGATCTTGGCGCGCGGATCGTAATTCTTGTAGACGCGGTGCCCGAAGCCCATCAGCTTCGTCCCTTCGCCGCTCTTGACCCGTTTGATGAAGTCGGGGATGTTCGAGACCGATCCGATCTCGTTGAGCATGTGAAGGACCGCCTCGTTGGCGCCGCCGTGCAGCGGTCCGTAGAGTGCGGCGCTTGCGGCGGCAACCGCAGAATAGGGATCGACGTGTGAGCTGCCTACCGCGCGCATCGCGTTCGTCGAGCAGTTCTGCTCGTGATCGGCGTGAAGGACGAAGAGGACTTCGAGCGCCCGCTCGAGCACCGGGTTCGGCGTGTACTTCACCTCCGTCATCTTGTACATCATGTTGAGGAAGTTGCCGGTGTAGGAGAGGTCGTTGTCGGGATAGGCGTAAGGCATCCCCACGGTGTTCCGGTAGTTGAACGCCGCGATGGTGATGATCTTCGCGATGATGCGGTGAATCTGTTTGAGCCGGACCTCTTCGTCGAAGATCTCTTTCGACTCGGGATAGAAAGTGCCGAGCGCGGCCATCGAACCGATCAGACGTCCCATCGGGTGGGCGTCGTAGCGGAATGAGTCGATGAGCCGTTTGAAGTTCTCGTTGAGGATCGTGTGATGGGTGATGGTCGTCTGCCACTCGTTGAGCTCGCTCGCATTCGGGAGCTCACCATGAATCAGCAGGTAAGCGACTTCGAGGTAGCTGCTCTTCTCGGCCAGCTGCTCGATCGGATAGCCGCGGTACTCGAGGATGCCTTTGTCACCGTCGATGAAGGTAATCGAGCTGCGGCACGACGCGGTGTTCATGAACGCCGGGTCGTAGGTCATCATCCCGAAGTCGTCGTCGTTGACGCGGATCTGGCGAAGATCCAGGGCCTTGATCGTGTCGTCGGTGATCGGGATTTCGTAGGTTTTGCCGGTGCGATTGTCGGTGATCGTCAGGGTGTCGGACACGAAAAAATACCTCCCGGAGTTGTGCGGACGCGTAATCTACTACAAGACTCCGGGAGCGCGTCGATTCAGAGATCACCGAATCGAGCCGCGACGATTGCCGTTGCTGCGATCGCGGCGGTCTCCGCGCGGAGGCGGCGCGGCCCCAACTGGCGGAAGCAGGCGCCGCTCTCCCGGGCGCGACTCAATTCCTCGTCGCTCCACCCGCCTTCCGGGCCGATCAACAGGGTGATCTCCTGGCCGACGACCGGTTCCGTCGATTCCTCGACACCAGCCTCGAAGAGGAATCGCAGGCCCGGGCGGGCGACGACATCCGTGAAGTGCGCCGGCGACTCGAGCGCCGGAGGCGCGGTTCGCCCCGACTGCTTGACCGCTTCGAAGATGATGCGCTCCCATCGATCCTTCTTGCCGGAGTAGCGCTCGGAACGCAACTCGATCCGATCGGTGACGAGCGGGATGATCGAATGCACACCGAGCTCGGTCGCTTTCTGCAGAACCAGTTCGAACTTTTCGAGCTGGATGATCGCCATGGCGAGATGGATCGCCAGTGGAGACTCTCGGGTCGGAACCGGCTCCCCCGCGGTGAACGTGGCGCGCTCTTTCTCGATCGACTCGACGGTCGCCATCACCGCCCTGCCCGATCGGTCGAAGAGCTCGACCTCTTCCCCTCCCCGCAGACGCACCACACGCACCGAGTGGTGAAACTCCTCTCCGGTCACGACGGTGATCGGAGCGATCTGGTCAACAAAGACTCGATGTCGCATGCGGAGGAATTGAGAATTCTAGGCGCTTACGGTTTCGAACGACATTGTGAGTCAAAAACCGGGCTCGGGCACGGGCTCGGGTGGCTCACTCGGTCGGGCGGCGGGACTCGATGAGTTTTGTAAGCACCTGAAACGGTGCGTTCGAGAGCCTTGTGTGCTTCGGCCTTTCCCCGTCCCCGAGCCCGCGCCCGCGCCCGGTCTTTGACTCTCAAATTGCAAACTGAGAGTCCAGACTCGCGCTCCGACTTTCAATTTTCAATTTTCAATTTTCAATTCCGCCTCTCCTCCCAGTCTGTGCCGGATGAAAGGCAGCAAGGCCAGGGCGGGGATCGCCAGGGCGGCGGTGAGCCAGTAGTAGCGAGCGTAGCCGAGGTCCTGAGCGAAGTAGCCACTGACTGCTCCGGCGAGCGTGCGCGAGAGGCCGAAGACAGCGCTCAACATGGCGTACTCGGTGGCGGCGTTGTCACGATCGCAGATGAACATCAGAAACGAGAGAAATGCCGCGATGCCGAGACCTCCGCAGAAGGTCTCCGTGACGGCCGCGAAATAGAGCGCAGGTCGGCCGCCTCCGGTGGTGGCGACCCAGGCGTAAGTCAGGTTCGAAGCCATCTGGAGAATCCCGAGCCAGAGCAGTCCTCGGTAAATCCCGGCACGCGAGACGAATGCTCCTCCGGCAATCGCTCCGGCAATGGTGGCGATCATTCCGAGGGTGGTCGTCACGTTGCCGACTTCGGTCGCACTGAATCCACGCGAGATCCAGTACGGCTTGATCATCGGCGCCAGCGCAGAGTCGCCGAGGCGATACAGGAGGATGACTGCGAGGAGAAGGAGTGAGCCGGGACGCATGACCCAGTTGACGAGGGCGCGCAGCGGATTCTTCTGGCGGGTGCGGCTTCGGTCTTCCGGAGGAACGAACAGAACGATGGCCACGATGATCGCCACCGGCAGCGCCGCGGAGGCGAGAAACGCGCCGCGCCACGAGGTCCGGTCGGCGAATACGGCGATCCCGCCGCCGGCCGCAATGATTGCGATGCGGAACGCCGTGACCCGGGCAGAGTTCACGAGGCCGAGAAGATCGCGAGGCGTGATCCGGATCGTGAGCGCGTCGATTGCGATGTCCTGCGTGGCCGAGGCGACGGCAAGCACCACGACTGCGACCCAGAATGTCGTGCTGGCTGCAGGAACCACCCCGATTGTGGCGAGGCTCAGCGAGATCGCGACGAGCGCGCCGAAAATCCACGCCCGGTACGAGCCGATCGTATCGACCAGCGGTGCCCAGAATACTTTCAGCGTCCAAGCGATGCCGACGCTCGAGAGCAGGCCGATCGTCGAGAGCGGCACCTGCGCGACGCTCAGGTAGAGGTTGAGTGTCTCGGTGACGACGCCGTACGGAAATCCCTGCGAGAAGTAGAGGAGGCTGGCGACTGCGGGGAGAAGGTAGCGCTGACGGCGTGCGGTGGCGACGTCGCGAGCAGGTTGGATGTCTCGGTTTTCGCTCACGCCCGGGGAAGAAGTATACGGTGGGGAGTGATCGAGAGGCGGTAGACACGATGACAGTGGTGCCTGTCATCCCTGTAGCGAGGGATCTGGGTGGATGGGCGGTGCCTTTCACGTGCATCGCACCGCCCGCCCACCCAGATCCTCACGCTACGCTCAGGATGACCAGGTTACGGGCGTTGCACTTTGAGGCGCACGATGAGGGGGTCCTTCGACCGTCCTCCACCCCTCCCGCCCACACACCCGCCCCCGGGGTTCCGGCGGCTCAGGATGACAGGAGTGCGTGTCATTCTGAGTGTCATCCCGCGCTGCTGCTCAGCTTCCGAGGAACCGAGGAACTCCGAGGAACCGAGGAACCGAGGAACCGAGGAACTCCGACGAACTCCGAGGAACCAAAAGGAACCCCGCCGCTACCGGCTCGAATACACCGTCATAGGAAACTGCAGACGTCCGGCGGGGGTGTTGTAGTAGGCATTGCCGCGGATTTCGTAGTTTGCGCGCCTGCCGCTGATCACGTCGGCGACCTGACTCCAGATCGTTCGGATGCTGTCGTATCCGACGCTGGTGCGGAGGTGGACTGTTCCGATTCCGTTGGCGGGGATCTGGACGTTCTGCTGGCTGACACTGTCGAGGATCCGGTTGCCATTGACGAACAGGTTGAAGTCGACCTCGTCGAGTCGCAGTCCGAAACGGTTCGGGTTGTCGACATCGATGGCGAAATCGAAATCGATCCGCGAGGCGGTCAGAGGGATGGCAACGTCGACCCGCGGACGGATGTCGCGGAAGCTGTAGCGTGGATTCTGGATGTCGAGCGCGCTCATCGCCGCCGCACATCCGGAGAGCACGAGCATCAGAGTTGCCGCCAGACAGGTGAGGGCGAGCAGCGTGCCGAGTCGGAGAGTCCGGTTCATGGGCGAAGTGCAGTGCAATCGGCGTGTCAGCAGCGCGAGGGGGCCTCACCAGGGTGAGCGACATGGGAGTGCTCGCGGTTCCGGCCAGCGTGACCACTGCAGAGGACGGGCGATGAGCGCTGGGGACCGGTTCGCGCGACAAACGGTGATAGAGTCTCGCGCGCGATGCGAGGGCATGCTGAGGCCGGTTGTCCGGGGCCGAGGAGCTGCCGAGCCGTGGTTTTTAAGAGGACATTCGACAGAATTGCGGATGGTCCACCGGTTGCAGCTGACATCCCCCGGAACGCGACTCAGATCTCAGGAGATCCGATTGAGAACGACCGCCGTTATCGCGGCTTATAACGAAGAGAAGACGATCGCCGCCGTACTCGGCGCGCTGACTGCCAGTCCCCTCATCGACGAGATCATCGTGGTGAGTGACGGTTCCGACGACGCGACCGTCGATATCGCACGCACCTTCGAAGGGGTCCGGACCGTTGCGTTGCGAGCGAACCACGGGAAGGGCTTCGCCATGGCCGTCGGCGTCGCGAACGCCTCGAACGAAGTCCTCTTTTTCTGTGACGGGGACATGTTCAACATCACCAACGAGCACATCGACGCTCTCGTGACCCCGGTGCTCCGCGACGAATGTGACATGAACGTCGGCGTCCGCAACCGCGGCAGGATCGCCAACTTCTTCCATCTGAACATGAAGTGCGGCCCGGTGCTGTCCGGGATCCGCGTCATGAGGCGGGCGGTGTTCGAAACGGTTCCCGCCCAGTTCCAGGCGCACTTCAAGATCGAGGCGGCTCTCAACTGTTTCGCCGGACGTGCGGGCTATCGTCAGAAGCAGACGATCATTCACGGTCTCGGGCACGTGATCAAAGAGTCCAAGAGGGGCCTCGTCGACGGACTGCACGCACGCTGGGCGATGTCGCGCGAGGTAGCGGTCCTGCTGATCGACCTTTATGCCTTCGAGACGTGGCGCTGGAGTGAGCCGCACGAGTTGCCGGCAGCCGAATACGATCTGTTCGAGTAGTGCGCTACCAGCCTGAGGTTCCCGCGCCCTGCGCGAGGCGTTTTATGAACACCTTGCGAAAGTTTCCGGCGGCTGACTCGAAGAACGTCACGACACGAACCGTGATCGGCGCTCTCGCGTCCACCGCATGACGGTCTCCGCCGGCGACCGCGTGAGCCCAGAACGTCAGGTCGTTATGCCGCTCCGGTTCGACGGCGACCTGAAAGTAATACGTCTCCCGCTCGAGTTGGTAGGGCCCGCCGTCCGTCACGCTCTCGAGCTGGATCTGCCTGAGTGTGATCGTCTCCGACGACCGGTTGGCAATCCTGAGCCCGAACTGGATCTCGATCTCTCCTGACGGATAGTTCTGCTCTTCCGGGCCCGAGAGCTGGACGAGCTCGATCTCCGGTTGTGCGGCGCCACCGCTTCCAGGCGCCGAGGCACAGGCAAGCGGCACGAGGGTGAGCAGAATGAACAGCGGCTTCATTGAATCAGTGTACTGCTGTAGAGGATGGCTTCGGCATTGCTTCTGCCACTGAGCGATGCAACAGCATGATGAGATTGATCGGATCACGCCAACGCTCGAACCCGACCAGCCCGTTCTGCTCCACCAGAACTGGCACCATCTACTCTTCCTGCACTGGGAAGTCTCTCCAGCCGACCTCCAGGCGCTGATCCCTTCGCGCCTCACGGTCGACACGTTCGGGGGCAAGGCATACGTGGGGCTCGTTCCCTTCACTCTGACCGGCGTACGCCCGGTCGGCGTGCCGCCGCTGCCGTGGATCTCGCACTTCAACGAGGTGAATGTTCGAACCTATGTTCACCTGAACGGTCGCGATCCGGGGGTCTGGTTCTTCAGTCTCGATGCTTCGAGCGCGATCGCCGTGGCGGCCGCTCGAGCGGCCTACCGGTTGCCTTACTTTGCATCGGAGATGACCTTCGAGGTTTCCGACGAGCCGTTGCCTCTGGTTACGACGACCGCGCGTCGCACCGACGAAAGAGGTCCCACACCGGCGAATGCGTCGATCAGCTATCGCCCTTCCGAAGGAGCTTTGACCACCGCTTCACCCGGGACGATCGAGCACTTTCTGGTCGAGCGCTACATCCTTTACACCGAGGATCAGGAGCACCGTCTGCACCGTGCGCGAGTTCATCATCAACCGTATCCACTGTTGAACGCAGAAGTGGGAACGCTCGAAGAGACCCTGGTCTGGGCTGCCGGCATTCGCCGTCCGGAGAACGCTCCGCTGCGCCACTATGCCCGCGAGGTGAACGTGCGCGTCTATCCTCTCGAAGAGGTGTGAGAGAGGCAGGGCCGAGGGGGAAGAGCTTGTCCTGTAGCGCAGGCGTCCTCGCCTGCCGTACCGCGGACGTCCTCGTCCGCTCGGGCGTCGCGCCCGCCGTGCGCCACCCCTTTCTGCCCCGACAACCTCCCGTTCTCGTTTGTGGGTGGAATGGGCGGTGCCATTCACGCACCACCCAGTTGGCGCTCGATGTGGGGGTCCTTCGACCGTCCTCCGCCCCTCCCGCCCTCACGCCCACCCACGGGGCTCCGGCGGCTCAGGATGACAGATGTGAGACAGGGCCGAGGGTCGAGGGCCGAGGGACGTCCTTCACCACTGCCCAATTCAAGATCGATCGGCCCTCACCCCTCGGCCCTCGACCCTCAGCCCTCACCCCTCGACCCTCAGCCCTCACCCCTCGACCCTCAGCCCTCACCCCTCGGCCCGTGGCCCTCGGCCCTCCTCCAGCCTTACACTTGCGCCGCTATGAAACGACTCGCTGCCGGTATCGCTGCTTCTCTGTTGATCACGCTTTCTCTCTCGGCAGCCGAGGCGCTGCGAGTCGTTAGTGCCGGGCCGGTAGGTGAGACGGCCACGCTAGCGGAGGCGAACGAGGTACGCGTCGTGTTCTCCGAACCGATGGTGGTTGTCGGGCGGATTCCGCAGCCGGTGGCGGCACCGTTCTTTACGATTGCGCCGAATGTGAAAGGGACATTCCGCTGGTCGGGAACGACGACACTGATCTTTACTCCCGCTGCACCGCTGCCTTTTGGAAGCGAGTTCACGGTAACGATCGACCAATCGGCCACGGCGGCGAGCGGGAGGAAACTGGACAAGCCCTACCAATGGACGTTCACGACGCCGACTGTCCGTCTCGTCCGTACCACTCATTACACGAAGTCGAACGGCGCTGCCGTCATCGCGCTCTATTTCAACCAGCCTGTCGACGCCCGCACTCTGCTCCCGCACCTTCAACTCCGCACGCAGGGACATCCGATCGAGCTGCCGGCGATTCCGAAAGAAGGTCTCGAACGGCTGAAGCGTCTCGAGCCGCAGGCGCTCGCCGCGTTCGAGTCGCGACGCCAGGCCGCGCTGGCTGCAGCCGCCTCCAACGACCAGCCGGTTCTCGCCTTCGTTCCGACAGAATGGAACCAGCAGCGTTTCCCGCCGGCACCTGAGCTTCTCGTGCTCGAGACCAGACCGGGCATCGCACCCGACACCTGGGTTCAGCTGCTGATCGCGGGTGAGGTAGCGCGGACGGAACGCAACGCACGTGAAGGTCGGAGCCAGACGTTCACGATCGAGCTCGCACCGACATTCTTCGTCTCAGGCTTCGATTGCCTCACCGCCTGTGATCCGGAGAACAGGAACACTCTGAACTTCCGCACCAGTTCGGGAGTCCGCGTTGCCGAAGCGCGTAAAGCGGTGACGGTTCGTGACGTCACCGATCCGGCGAATGAGGTCGCCCTCACAGCGAAAGTAAGCCCTGTCGATTACGACTATCCCTCGTGGGGCTACGGACTCGACGAGTTAGGCTACTCACTGCAGCCTGGCCGCCGTTATGCCGTCCGTGTCGCTCCTTCTCTGAAATCGGACGACGGGCAGACCCTCGGCTATACGTGGATGGGCGTCGTCGAAAACTGGAATCGTTCCGCATTCGTCAGCTTCGGTTCAGGTCTCGGCGTATGGGAGAAAGACGGCGGCGCGATCCTTCCCTTCCACGTCCGCAACTTCCGCGGTGTTCGTCAGTGGCTTGCGCCGATGACGATCGAACAGGTAATGCCGACCATGTTGCGGTTGCGCGAGACAGGCTTCAGAACGGCGCCGGAAGGAGAGCCACAGACAAGAACGCTCGATCTGCCGCTCAACCGCATCTCGTCCGTCGGAATCGACCTCTCTCCCGCGATCGGAAGCGATCACATGGGACTCGCCTGGGTTGCCGTGCAGCCGGGAACCGCAGCGGCCCGATCACGCGTGTACGATCCGAGCGTTCTCTCGAGTCTCATCCAGTCGACGAACCTCGGGATCAGCGTCAAGGACAGCCCGCAGAACACACTCATTCGCGTCACACGACTCGATGACGCAGCCCCGGTGGAAGGGGCGACGGTCTCGATCCGCGATCGCTCCAACAAAGTCGTCTGGTCCGGAACGACCGATGGGCATGGGCTCGCTATCGCTCTCGATACCGACCTCCGTCGTGGGCTTTCCAAGAAGGACGACGACGAGTGGTCATCCAACTGGCGCGCGCTGAGCGAAGTTCACTTCATCGTCGTCGCCGAGAAAGACGGCGATGTTGCCTATGTCGGGAGTGACTGGAACGAAGGCCTCAGCCCGTGGGAGCTCGGTGTCCGCTACGACCTCACGGAGGCCGATCCGCAGTTCCGCGGGACGCTGTTCGCCGACCGTGGCGTCTACAAGCTCGGGGAAGAGATTCATTTCAAGCTGATCGCGCGAGCCGATACGCCGAAGGGCATGCAGCTTCTTGCGCCGGGAACACGAGTCGACGTCGTGGTGCGCGACAGCCACTCGAACCGGATCGACTCACGCACGGTTGAGCTGAATGCGTGGAGCAGTGCGGACTGGACGTTCACCGTTCCGCAGGATGCTCCGCTGGGGAACTGGTCCGTCACTGCGGAAGCGGCGACAGGCCAGCAGGGAACAGCCGCGACGACGCGCGGAACCATAAGACGAGAGATTCTGATCGCCGCCTACCGGCGCCCCGATTTCCGCGTCGACACGACGCTCAGCGCTCCGGTCACGCTGGCCGGGACCCGGCTCTCCGGCCGGATCGTCGGACGCTATCTGTTCGGCGCTGCGATGAACGGCAAGCAGGTGAACTGGACTTACGCGAAGCAGCAGCTTCTCGACGTTCCGCAGAACATCCGCAATCGCTGGCCGGAGGATCGTTACACGTTCCTCGGACGCGACTGGGAAGAGGAGGGGTACGGGCGCGTCACGATCGAGCAGAAGGAAGAGACGCTCGATGTGAAAGGCGAGCTTTCGCTATCGCTCGAGACGGAACTCGCGGCCGGCATGCCATACGAGTACCAGCTCGAAGGCAACGTCACCGACGTCACGCGACAGCAGATCGCAGGCCGTGCGTCGTTCCGTGTCGATCCTGCACCCTGGTATGTCGGTATTCGCCGTCCTCCGTTTTTCGCGGAGGCTGCGAAAGGGATCGAGACGGACATCGTTGCCGTCGGTCTCGATGGACTCGCAGTCGCCGGTGTGAACGTAGAGGTGTCATTGCAGCGTCTTCAGTGGACGAGTGTGCGTCAGGCGGAGGGGGGAGGGTTTTACGAGTGGCAGAGCGAGCGGAAGGAAGTCGAGGCGGGTCAGTGGACGATCGTTTCGACGACGCAGCCGGTCCCTCTGAGCATTCCGCTCGCCGAGGGAGGACAGTATCTGCTGACGGCGAGAGCGGAGGACGGTGAAGGTCGCTCGACGACGACGCGGACCTGGTTCTACGCGGTCGGTGAGGGATACACGGCGTGGGAACGGCACGATCACAATCGCATCGATCTCGTTCCCGAGAAGACGACGTACCAGCCGGGTGAGACCGCCCGCATCATGATCAAGTCGCCGTGGGAGCGTGCGACAGCGCTACTGACGACGGAACGCGAAGGTGTCCGGACCTGGACTCCCTTCGAGCTGACCTCAACGCAGCAGACGATCACCGTCCCAATCAGCGAACGCGAGATCCCGAACGTCTTCGTGTCGGTGCTTCTGGTCAAGGGACGCACCTCGCAGGACCCGGGCACGGACGGGAGCGATCCCGGCAAACCTGCGTTCCGGCTCGGCTATGTGGAACTGCAGGTGGAGGACGCCTCGAAGCGCCTGACGGTCGACGTGAAAGCGAACCGCGACGAGTTCCGGCCGGCGACGAAGGCGAGGATCGATCTCGAAGTCCGCGATGCGGGCGGCAGACCTTCGCAGTCGGAGGTGACACTCTGGGCCGTCGACTACGGTGTGCTCTCGCTGACTGACTACAAGACTCCCGATGTTCTCCCGTCGATCTATCTCGACAAGGCGTTACAGGTAGTGAACGGAGACTCGCGCCAGCGGATCGTAAGCCGTCGCGTGCTGACGCCGAAGGGGGCGTCGGAGGGTGGCGGAGGAGGACGTGACGCGGGACCGGGCACGCTGCGGAAGGACTTCCGTGTGCTGGCGTTCTGGGTCGGCTCGATCGTCACGGATGCGAAAGGGCGCGCCCGGACGGAGATCACACTTCCGGAGTCACTGACCACGTACAGGATCATGGCCGTGGCCGGCGATCGGGAGTCTCGCTTCGGATGGGATCAGGCCGAGATCCGGATCAACAAGCCGCTGATGCTGACTCCTGCTTGGCCGCGGTTTCTCACGGTCGGAGATCAGGCGCACTTCGGTGCAGTCGTGCACAGTCAGTCGAAACGCTCCGGTAAAGCTACTGTGTCGATCGAATCGCTCGATCCACACATTCTCGAGATCGCAGGAACGGGTGGCAGAACCGCCTCACGCACCGTGGAGGTGAAGGCCGGCAGCACGATCGAAGTCCGCTTCGATGCAACGGCGAAGGCAATCGGTGAGGCTCGCATCCGGATGCGCGTTGCGATGGGCCGGGAGACCGATGCATTCGAAGACGTGATCCCGGTCCGTGTGCTCGTCTCGCCTGAAACGGTTGCCGCGTACGGTGAGGCAAAACCCGAGGCGCGAGAAACGCTCGAGCTCCCCGCCGGCGTGGTTCCACAGTTCGGCGGTCTGCGTGCCGATCTTTCGTCGACGGCGTTGGTCGGCCTCGCCGAGGGGGCGCGCTACCTGGTCGAGTATCCGTACGGCTGTGCCGAACAGCGCGCCTCGCGCACGCTGGCGATGATGCTGACGGCCGATCTGGGTGAGGCGTTCCAGCTTCCGGGAATCGACGCCGCCGCGAGGAAGACGCACGTCCAGTCGAGCCTCAACGAGCTTGCGCGTTTCCAGTGCGGAGACGGAGGGTTCGCCTTCTGGCCAGGTGACTGTTCGACTGCCTCACCTTACCTGACGAGCTACATCGTTCATGTGTTCCAGCGGGCGGCGAAGCTCGGTTATGCCGTTCAGAAAGAGATGCTCGACCGTTCGTACACCTATCTGCAGGGACAGCTCTCGCAGCCACCGCCGGTGAACGAAGGATGGCGTCCGGCCTACAACGCGTGGCAGGCGTTCTCGATCAAAGCGCTGGTCGAAGGAGGAAAGAACGCCGACAGCCACTTCAACCGCGTGTATGAGTATCGCGACCGGATGCCTGTTTTTGCGCTCTCGTTCCTGCTCGATGCCCTGCAGGCGAAGGGCGATGCCGGACCGCGCGCGGTGGAACTTCGCCGCCGGCTCGCCAACGCCGTGCTTCCGGAAGGCGGAAGCGCACACGTCAGCGAGCTCAATGATCCCTACCTGCTCTGGTTCTGGAACTCGACCGTCCGCTCGACGGCCATCGTCCTCGGTACGTACGTACGAGGCGGACAGGATCCCGAAATGGTCACACGGATGGTTCGGTGGCTGATGGGTGCCCGCAAGAACGGTCGCTGGGGCAACACGCAGGAGAATGCGTGGGCGCTCGAATCGCTCGTCGACTACTACCGTCGCTATGAGACGGAGGTTCCCGACTTCACAGGCTCTCTGCTGATGGGTGACGAGTCACTCGCGAGCGAGAGGTTTCAGGGTCGATCGACCGACGCGCGAACCGTTAACGTTCCGATGGCCGATCTGCTCCGCCGCGCACCCGCGTCGGCTGAGGGGACACGGCTGCCACTCGTCTTCACTCGCGAAGGCACGGGCACTCTGTTCTACATGCTGAGACTGCGTTATGCGGCGAACGTGATGCAGCTGCAGGCACTCGATCAGGGAATTCAGGTCGAGCGTTCGTATGCACTGCAGGAAGAGGGCAGAGGGCAGAGGGCCGAGGGCCAAGAGGCGGCCCTAACCCCGGCCCTCACCCCTCGGCCCGCCACTACGACGTTCAAAGCCGGTGACCTGATCGAGGTCAAGCTGCGGATTCGCAATACGAAAGAGAGGCGATTCGTCGCCATCACCGACCCGATCCCGGCCGGGACCGAGCCGGTCGAGACGTGGTTCGCAACGACCGCTACGGCTTTGACCGAAAGGCAGCAGCGCGGTGACGGCCGCAGCCAGTGGGCCTGGTGGGAGCGTGGAGGTTTCGATCACGTCGAACGCCACGACGACAGGGTGAACGTCTTCGCCACGCGTCTCGGTGAGGGTGTTCACGAGTTCACGTATCTCGTTCGTGCGACGACCGCCGGGACTTTCATCACCGCGCCGGCGCACGCCGAGCAGATGTACGAGCCGGAAGTGTTCGGCCGGACCGCGACGGTGGTGGTGGAGGTCGAGAGGTGAGTCGCCGGCGCCTCCTGACAGCCGGTGGCGCACTCTCCCTCGCGATCGTCTTCGCGTTATGGGTACGCCTCGGCCCGGTCGATCCGTCCTTGCTCGAGCGGGCGAAGCATCGATCGTTCACGATCACCGACCGTTACGGAGAGGTGCTCTATGAGCCGCTCGCCGCGAGCGGAAACCGTTCGGAATGGCTGACAGCTGAGAGCCTGCCCGAGCGGATCGTCAGCGCGACTCTGGCCGCGGAAGACCGGCGGTTTTTCAGGCATCCAGGGGTCGATCCTCTGGCGATCGGCCGTGCGCTGCTGCGGAACGTGCGCGCGATGAAGGCAGTCGAGGGTGGATCGACCATCTCACAGCAGGTGGCGAAGCTGCTGCTCGAGTCGCGCGATCGTTCTCTGCCGCAGAAGTGGCGCGAGACCGTGCTTGCGTTACGGCTCGAGCAGAGGATGAAGAAAGGCGAGATTCTCGCTCTCTATCTGAATCTCGCGCCTTACGGCAACCGGATCAGCGGAGTCGCGCGCGCGTCGCGTACCTACTTCGGCTGCGGTGTCTCGGAGCTGACGGACGCACAGGCGGCATTCCTGGCGGCGCTGCCTCAGCGGCCGGGAGCGTTCAATCCGCTGCGCGATGCAGGAAAGGCACGCCCGCGCCAGCTGCATATTCTCGGCGCGATGTCGCTGTCGCCGGACGCACTCACTCAGGCACGGGCCGAACGACTTCGCTTTGATGGCGGTTCGAGCGATCTGCCTGCGATGCACTTCGTCGAGAGACTGCTCGAGCGTGAGCCGCGTTCCGCGACGATGCGGACGACTCTCGACGCCTCGCTCCAGCGGCAGGTCCGCGGGATCATTGCCGCGCAGAAGGAGACGTTGCTCAACCACGGCGCCGGAAGCGTTGCGGTGGTTGTCCTCTCCAACGCTACCGGTGAATGGCTCGCATGGGAGGGCTCGGGAGATTACTTCGGCGAGCAGTTCGGCGGCGCGATCGACGGTGCATCGACACCGCGACAGCCGGGTTCTACTCTCAAGCCGTTCACGTACGCGCTCGCCTTCGAGAGCGGCCAGTCGCCGGCGTCGATCGTCGCGGACCTGCCGTCTCAGTTTCCGACGGCTGAAGAGGGGATCGTCTACTCGCCGAGAAACTACGACGGACGGCATCGCGGTCCGCTGCGCGTCCGAAGCGCGCTGGCCGGCTCGCAGAATGTTCCCGCGGTTGCGATGCTGGCAAAACTCGGCCCCGAGTCTCTCCTCCGTTTTCTCCGCAACGCAGGGTTCAGCGGCCTTGACCGCACGGCCGACTACTACGGCCTCGGTCTGACGCTGGGAGACGCGGAGATTTCGCTCGAACAGCTCGTCGTCGCCTATGCGGCCTTCGCGAGAGGGGGCGTGCCGGTCGAACCGCGAATGCTCTTTGACGGAACGCCGAAGGAAAGAGCGCGGCTCGTATCGCCTCGCACCGCATTCTGGGTCACAGACGTACTGTCCGATCCTGAAGCACGCGAGTATGCGTTCGGCGCCGGCGGAAGTCTGGACTTTCCCTTTCCCGTGGCGGTGAAGACGGGAACGTCGCAGGCCTACCGCGACAACTGGACCGTCGGTTACACACGCGATGTGACCGTCGGCGTCTGGGTCGGAAACTTCGACCGCCGCGAACTGCGTGGGTCGAGCGGCATCACCGGCGCCGCTCCGATTTTCAACGCGGTTATGCTGGCCGCAGTGGCGCGCGTTCGAGGGACGCTGCCGATCGGGAGCAGCGAGCCGGTGCTCGAGCCGACCGACGATGTCGAGCGCGTAGAAATCTGCGCGCTATCCGGTCTTCGCCCATCGCTCTGGTGTCCGGCGAGGCAGCGCGAGTGGATGCCTCGTGAAGGCGAAACGAGATTCTGCGACTGGCACCACGATGGCTCGATCGACTGGCCGGCCGAATACCGCGCCTGGGCCGCTGCAAGAGAGCCGCGCACGATCCGGGCTTCGGCATCCGACCCACGCCAGTCAGCGGGTATGACACTGCGGATCTCGAACCCTCCGGACGGGGCGACGTATCTGATCGATCCTACGCTCCGGAAGGAGTACCAGACGCTGCGGCTTCGCGCGGTCTCCGCATCCCGTGTGTCGTGGAGAGTAGGCGAGCGACGGCTCGGATCTTCGTCTCCTGGCGGCTCGGTCGAATGGCCTCTCACGCCCGGCGTTCATACGTTCACGGCGACCGACGCGCGAGGACAGCAGGAGTCGGTGAGGGTGGGTGTGAAGTAGGTTCGCTCGCGACTTCGTAGCGCAGGCGTCCTCGCCTGCCGTACCGCGGACGTCCTCGTCCGCACGGGGCGTCTCGCCCCCCGCACCCGCAACTTGCACGTGTATTGCCGATTGCACAGCTTCATTGCGGGTGGGCGTGCGGGTGTGAGGGGCGGAGGACGGAGAGGGATCCCTTGCCGGCGACCCATCATCGTGCATCGCCCGTAACCCGAACCATGCCCGGCTCCCGAGCATCATGGGTCGTCGATTCAGGGATCCCTCGCCACCCGCCCACCTCCCGCTCGGGATGACAGGCTACTTTCTCGCGCAAGGCGTGGCGCACGGCCGACGAACACGCCTTTTCACCCCCCCCGGCATCCCCAATGCATCGTCTGCTTCTCGTGAAGCTCAAGCGACGTCGCGAGACACCGTACTGGCTGGCCGAGGGCGAACAGACGTGCGAGGCATGCGGATGCACCTACACGTTCTCCGTCGAAATGCGTTGCAGTGATTGTGACGGACCGCGCTGTCCTCAGTGCGTCGTCGTGATCACGGAGGAAGTGTTCTGCGCCGGCTGCCCGGAGGAAAGAGCGTGAGCGCGCGGGCGATCTGGAAGGCGGTCGTTCACTTCGGAACCGAGGAGGTTCCGGTGAAGCTGTACTCGGCCGTGCAGGACCGATCGATTCACTTCCGTCTGCTGCACGAGGCCGACCTCGAACCGGTGAAGCAGCAGCTCGTCAGTTCCGAAAGTGGCGAGCCGGTCGAATACTCGACTGTCAGGAAGGCGTATCCGCTGAAACAGAGCCGACTCGTCGTCCTCGAAAGTGAGGATCTCGAGGAGCTCCAGCCGAAGGAATCACGCGACATTGAAGTGACCCGCTTCGTCGATCCGGAAGAGATCGACCACCGCTGGTACGAGCGTGCCTACTACCTCGGTCCCGATGGGAGTAACCGGGCGTACTTTGCGGCCGCCACCGCGCTCGCGAAGAAGGAGAAAGAGGGGGTGGCGCGCTGGGTCATGCGAGGAAAGCGTTACGTCGGCTCGTTGCGGTCGGAAGGTGGCTACCTGATGCTGATCACGCTGCGTCACGCCGAGGAAGTAATCGCTGCCGAGGTGCTGACGCCGCCGAAGGGACGGGCGTTGGAGAAACGCGAGATCGAAATGGCCGAGCAGCTGCTGATGGCACTGCACGGTGAGTTCGAGCCGTCAGAGTTCCAGGATGACTATCGCGCACGCGTACTCGATCTGGTCGAGACGAAGGCGGCGGGTCGCAAGCCGAAGGTGGCGACCTTCCGGCCGAAAAAAGCGAAAGACGATGACCAGCTGGCCGATACGCTGGAGGCGAGTCTCGCCGGAATGAAGAGGAAAGCGCGTGGCTGAAGAGCTCGACGAACAGCCGGGGCTTCGCTCGTTCTGGAGCGGTTCGATCACTTTCGGACTCGTTACTGTTCCGGTCGCACTCTATGCGGCGAACCGTCCGCGAGGTGTCAGCATGAGGATGGTCGCTCCTGATGATGCACCGGTGCAGCGTCGCTATGTTTGTTCGAAGGATGAGCAGCCGCTCGACGGTGACGAAATCGTGCGCGGCTATGAGATCGAGAAGGGGAAGTTCGTCGTCGTGACCGACGACGAGCTCGAAGCGATTGCGCCGCGCAAGTCGCGCGAGATCGATCTCCGCCTCTTCGTCGATCGTGACTCCATCAATCCGATGTACTTCGAGCGCGCCTACTTTCTGGTGCCGGCTGGCGGAACCAACAAAGCCTACCGGCTGCTGGCCGAAGTGATGGAGCGCAAGCAGCAGGCGGGCATCGCGACGTTCGTCATGCGCGCGAAGGAGTACCTCGTCGCCATCCTCGCCGAGAACGGCATTCTCCGCGCCGAGACGCTGCGGTTTCACAACGAGCTCCGCACTCCGGACGACGTCGGGCTTCCTGCTCCGGCGAAAGTGCCGGCTGCGGAGGCAAAGAAGTTCGAGACGCAGATCGGACGGCGTACGAAGAAGCTCGACCTCAGCGAGTTTCTCAACGAGCACGCCGAGCGGCTCGAGAAGGTGGTGAAGAAGCGTGAGCGACAGGGCGACGTCTTGAAGCTCGCCGAAGAGCACGACCCAGAAACGCACTCAGGAGGCGAAGTCGTCGATCTGATGGCAATTCTCAGCCGGAGCCTCGGTGAGAGCGGCCGGCGCCCGGCAAAGAAGGCAGCTGCACGACCGGCGCGCAGGAGTGCAAAGACAGCGGCAGCGCGGAAGAAGTGAATCGGTGGCGCGACGGCACCTTGCTCGTTTTACACCTTGTCGTGAATCGTCTCCGCCGGGGGGAACGTACGGAAGGGGTTGACGATCAGCACACCTTCGATCTCGGCCCCTTCCTGCAGGTCCTCGGTCAGGAGCATCGATGCGCCGCTTGCGGCGGCGGCAGCGATGATGAGCGCGTCCCAGAATGACACTTGAAAGCGCTCCTCAACCGCCCACGCGCGCTCGAGAAGCGCGCTGTCGGTGGCGATCGGATTCCATTCGATCAGCGCTCGAACGTCGTCGCGCGCGAGCGAAGCCGGCAGTCCAGGCCGGAGCTTCCTCGTAAGCGTGACGTAGTACTCCTGGAGCACCTGATGGCTGATCCGGCCGTTGCGGGACCTCCATAGCGATTCCATCCAGCGTGACGCCTCCAGCTGCTTGCGGGGCTCCGACGAGTCACGCGCGTAGACGAGAACGTTCGTGTCAACGAAGACGGCTGCGATCGTGGAGCTCCTCTCTTCGCGGCAGCCGCCCGCGGTCTCGGAGCTTAACCGGCTTGCGTCCGAGATACTGCTCCATCGCTGTCTCGTAACTGCGGTCGCGTATCATCCGCTCGCGCAGCATCGCCCCGACGAGCTGAGACACGCTCGTGTTCTTCTCCGCCGCTTCGATCCGAAGCCAGCGCGCGGTCTCCTCATCGAGCGTGATCGTGACGTTCTTCTTCACGGGGCTAGCGTAACACGAGATTCGTGGCACACGAAGTTCGTGGGTTACGAGCCTAGTGGTGCGACACGCAAGGGGTTACTCAGAGCGGCTGGCTACGGCCGGCCAGTCCTTCCTTGAGACCGCGCAGGTAGTGTTCGCGCATCAGCTTCTCGAAGACCGCAGGGCGGGCGAGGAGGCGGTGGCGTTCGCCGAGGCGTGCCTTGAAGCGGAGGCGCGACAACTCTTTCTCCGAGGCGAGAACTCGGGTGTCGAGCTCGTGGACGCCGAGGAAGTGACCGAGTTCGGGGTGCTTCTCGTAGAAAATCGCACCCGACTTGCCGACGGTGTACTGGCGCCGCGCGAATGAGTCGACGGTCATCGGGTGGTGGTGCCGTGTGACGGCGCGTTCGTTGTAGTGGATCTTCAGGCCGAGGGCGTCGAGGCGGTAGGCGAGTTCGATGTCTTCCCATGCGGCGGAGGGGAAGGTCGAATCGAAAGGATGATCGAGCATGACCTGCCGCGCGATCGAGATGTTCGAGGTATAGAAAAAGTTGAACGGGACGACTTCGCCGTGACGGATGAGCCGGTAGCCGAACTGCAGGCCGTAGTCGTTGATGTAGTGCATGAACGGTGTGACCCGGTCGCCGGCCGGCCATCCCGTGTATCCGAGGCAGGCGGCGAGCGGATCGTCGTTCGTCTCGCGGTGAAGCCGGGCATGCTCGGCGACGAACCGCGGCTCCGGAACGGTGTCGTCGCCGATGAAGATGACGAACGTTCCGGTGGCGAGCGAGACACCGAGATTACGCGCCCGACCTGGCCCGGCGTTCGCCTGTGTGCGGAACGTGATTCCTGGCCGCTGTGACACGACACGCTCGGTGTCGTCGGACGATCCGTCGTTCACGACGACGACTTCGAACGGTGGGGCATCGATCTGTGTATCGAGTGCATCGAGCACCTTCAACAGCATCGGGAGACGGTTGTAGGTGGGGATGACGATCGAGAAATCCATCATCTCCTCAGGCACTCGCCCCGCCGTCGACCACCAGCACCTGACCTGTGATCGCGCTGGCATCCTCCGAGAGGAGGAACGCAACGCTCGCCGCAACCTCTTCGCTCTTCACGGCGCGGCGCATCGGAATCTGGCGAACCATCTCCCGCTTCGCATCGGGATCGAGTCCGGACGTCATGTCGGTGTCGACGAGCCCGGGGGCCACACAATTGACGCGGATCCCGCTGCGCGCGACTTCGCGCGAGAGCGAGCGGGTCATCGCGATCACCGCTCCTTTGGCTGCCGAGTAGTTCGTCTGGCCGACGACACCATGCAGTCCCGACAGCGAGGTGACGTTGACGATTGCGCCGCGACGCTGCTGCATCATCTGCGGGAGGACAGCTTTGGTCATCGACAAGACCCCGCCGAGGTTCGTGTCGAGGACCCCGGACCACTGCTCGTCAGTCATGTTGTAGAGGAGCGCATCGTCGCGGACCCCGGCGTTGTTGACGAGTGCGTCGATGGAGGCGAAGCGGGCGAGGGTTTGAGCAACCACTCGTTCGTTTGCCTCCTGATCGCGAACGTCGGCCTGAATGGCGAGCAGCCGTCCTTCCCACTCGGCTTCGAGCGCGACGGCCGCCTGTCTCGACTGGGCATAGGTGAAGGCGACCATCCAGCCGTCGCTGACGAGTCGCATGACGGTTGCGCGGCCGATGCCGCGGGCGCCGCCGGTAATCAGAGCAGTGCGTTGCATCGGGAGGTGCTTACGCTTCTTCCTCGTAGCGGTCTTTGAGAGTAGCAACAACGCCGGGATCGGCGAGAGTCGTCACATCGCCGAGGGCGCGACCTTCGGCGATATCGCGGAGCAGCCGGCGCATGATCTTCCCCGAGCGCGTCTTCGGCAGGTCGGCGGTGACGAGAATCTTCTCGGGACGTGCAATCGCGCCGATCTTGTCAGTGACGTGCTGTTTGAGCTCCTGCTCGAACTTCGCTGGATCGGCAAGCGCATGCTCTCGCGCCGACTCCTTGACGATGACGAACGCCGCGATCCCGGTTCCCTTGAGATCGTGATGGATGCCGACGACGGCCGCTTCCGCGACCGACTGATGGTCGACCAGCGCGGACTCGACTTCCATGGTGCCGATCCGGTGTCCGGCAACGTTCATCACGTCGTCGACGCGACCGAGCAGCCAGAAGTACCCGGCCTCGTCCCGCTTCGCCCCATCACCCGTGAAGTAGATCCCGGGCCACTTCGACCAGTACTGCTTCCTGAAGCGCTCAGGGTCACCCCAGATGCCTCGAAGCATCGAAGGCCATGGACTGGTGATGGCGAGATATCCGCCTCCAACCTCCACCGGATTTCCCCGCTCGTCGAGAATCTGAATGTCGACGCCTGGAAACGGCTTGGTCGCCGAGCCGGGCTTCGTCGGAACCAGGCCGGGAAGCGGCGTGAGCATGATCGCGCCAGTCTCGGTCTGCCACCAGGTATCGACGATCGGGCAGCGCTCTCCACCGATGTTCCTGTGGTACCAGATCCAGGCCTCAGGGTTGATCGGCTCACCGACCGTACCGAGGAGACGAAGCGAGGAGAGGTCGTGTCCGCCCGGGAGTTGCTCTCCCCATTTCATGAATGCGCGGATCGCTGTCGGAGCGGTATAGAAGATCGTGACTTTGTGGCGCTCGATGATGTCCCAGAAGCGATCCTGCTTCGGGAAGTCGGGGGCGCCCTCGTAGATCACGACCGTCGCGCCCGCCGCGAGCGGGCCGTAGACGACGTAGGAGTGACCGGTGACCCAGCCGATATCGGCCGTACACCAGTAGATGTCCTCTTCCTTCAGGTCGAAGACCCACTTCGTCGTCGCATAACAGCCGGTCAGATAACCGCCGGTCGTGTGAACGATGCCTTTTGGTTTGCCGGTGCTGCCCGAGGTATAGAGCACGTAGAGCATGTGCTCGGAGTCGACCCATTCCGGATCGCAGTGCTCCGCGGCCTCTGCCATCGCCTCGTGGTACCAGACGTCGCGACCTTCCCGCATCGTGACCTCATCCTCGGCTCGCCGGCGGACGACGACTACCTTCTCGATCGACGGACATTCGGCGACCGCGGTATCGGTCGTCTTCTTCAAAGGAACCAGCGTGCCGCGCCGATAGCCGCTGCTCGCGGTGATGGCCACCTTTGCCGTCGCATCGATGATCCGATCCTTGAGCGCTTCGGCCGAGAAGCCGCCGAAGACCACTGAATGTGCCGCTCCAATCCGCGCGCATGCGAGCATCGCAACCACCGCCTCGACGATCAGCGGCATGTAGATGGCGACGCGGTCCCCTGACTCCACACCGAGCGAGCGGAGGACGTTGGCGAACTTCGAGACCTCGGCGTGCAGCTCGCGATAGGTGACCCGCCGGATCTCTCCCGGCTCACCTTCCCAGATCAGCGCCGCCTTGTCGCCGCGGGTCTCGAGATTGCGGTCGAGACAGTTGTAGGCGGCGTTGAGTTTCCCGCCGATGAACCACTTCGCGTTCGGAGGATCCCATTCGAGCACGCGATCCCACTTCGTTTCCCAGTGGAGCTGGCTCGCCCAGTCGGCCCAGAAGGCCTCGCGGTCAGCGTTCGCGCGCGACCAGACCGCGGGATCGTTCACGTTCGCCTGGCGGCGGAACTCGTCGGAAGGAGGGAACTCGCGGTGTTCCTGCAGAAGGGCATCGATCTCTTGACTCATGGAATCTCCGGATCGCGATTGTATAGCGAGCGAGGAACCTCCCTGCCAGACCGGGGCCGCCGGGGGCAGATCAGCGCGCCGAGACGAAAGGCGACGCGATCGACTTGAAAATCTCGAGGCCCGCGGCGTTGCCGAGAATCGATTCCGCGCAGCGTTCCGGATGAGGCATCATCCCGAGCACGTTGCGTTCACGGTTGCAAATGCCCGCGATGTGTCGGGCCGAGCCGTTCGGATTGGCTTCCGCCGTGAGGCGCCCCTCCTCGTCGCAGTAGCGGAAGATCACCTGATCGTTCCGCTCGAGCTCGTCGAGCGTCGCATCATCGGCGAAGTAGTTGCCTTCTCCATGCGCGATTGGAACGCGGAACACCTGGCCTGTCGTCAGCAGCGAAGTGAACGGCGTGTCGGTGGTTTCGGTCCGGAGATGGACGTCGCGGCTGAGGAAGCGGAGGTGCTGATTGCGCATCAGGGCTCCCGGCAGGAGTCCCACCTCGGTGAGGACCTGAAAGCCGTTGCAGATGCCGAGTACCAACCCACCTCTTTCGGCGTGACGCCGGATTGGCTCCATGATCGGCGCGAACTTGGCGAGCGCTCCCGCGCGGAGGTAGTCGCCATAGGCAAAACCGCCGGGGATGATGACGCAGTCCGCTCCCTTGAGATCGGTGTCCTTGTGCCAGAGCACTTCGGCCTCGGCTCCGAGGACCGTCGTGGCGACGTGGAGCGCATCGTGATCGCAGTTGGAGCCGGGGAGCATGACGACGCCGAATTTCATGGCGACAGTCTACTTTGCGATTGCCGCACGTGGCACGGAGTAGATCGTGAGAAAGCCCGCCCGATCGGTCGCCACGAGGTTGTTGGATCGCTGGTCGTAAGCGAGGGCATAGGCGCTGATGCCATAGAGCGAGGCCGGGGTCACGCCGCGATTCGTCCCTGAGAACGTGCCGCTCGCGCTGCAGCGGCGTTCGGCGTAGACGAGAAGATCGTCGGTGCGGGTGAGCGTGGCGGCCTGGGGGCCGCTTCCTTCCGGAAGACAGACATGATTGCTGTTGACGAGATCGCCGAAGTCGATCTTCATCCGCATCGCGCCGCTCGTGCCTTCGGCGGTCATCGCCCGTGCCGGTCGCGAAACGACTGGCTTCTCGAACAGTTGATCGCGGGCGAGCGCGACGAGGGAGCGATCGCGGTTTGCAAACAAGGCCCCTTCGATCGTCTTGTCGGTCTGCAGCGGATCGCGCGCGACCTCCGAGAAGTTCGTCGTCTCGATGATGCTGACGGAAGTCGCGACTGCGTTGCCGAAGTTCTCTGGCGCGACCACGGCGAGCAACTCGCCGTTCGAGGAGACAGCGATCGCCATTGGATCGGCGAGATCGATGGTCCGAAGTTCTGTGGCACCGTCGCCTGTGAAGACGCGAACTCTGCGACCGAGGACGTAGACGTAACGGCCGAGCGGATCGGGGATGACGTCGCGGACGATCTCGCCTTCGAGCGTGATCTCGCGAAGGACGCCGAGGTCGGGGAGGGAAAGGATCGAGACGCTCTCGTCGGTGCCGTTCGCGATGAAAAGCCTCGAGCGGGAGCGGTCGGTGCGAAGCGTCACCAGCTCCTTCGTGGCCGCAATCTCTTCGTGGTCGAGGACGACGCGATTCTTGATCGCACCCGTGGCCGGGTCGACCGCGATGACGGACTGGGTGCGAGCCAGTCCGACGTAGATCGTCCCGTCGGCGCCGATGGCGACACCACGCGGATCTTCAGGAAGAGCAAAGCGACGAATGACTTTCCGGTCGCGGGTTGGGGCGGGGTCGAGAGCGGTCGTCGTTTCAGCGAACGCCACTACTGCTGCAAACGAAAGCAGCACGAGGGCGGTGAGCCTACTCCTCGAGCGTGAAGGAGAAGGTTTCGATGACCGTGTTGGCGAGAAGCCGCTCGCACATCTGTCGAAGCTCCGTTTCAATCGTCTCCCGTGTCTGCCCACTGTTCGCAAGCGTCAGTCGAAACAGCTTGCCGACCCTGACATCTTCCAGCCCGGAGAACCCGAGCGAGCTCAGCGAGTGCTCGATCGCCTTTCCCTGGGGATCGAGTACGGACGGCTTCAGCTCGACGATGACGGTGGCTTTCATGGGGGGCATTATAGGCGGGGCGCGCGGGGCGAGACGCCCCGCTGCGGACGAGGACGTCCGCGGTACGGCGGACGAGGACGTCCGCGCTACACACGTAGGAGCGGGAGGTGGGTCTCGGTGCGTTCCATTCGGTGTTCGGTCTCAGCTCCGCCCTCTGTAGCGCCGGCGTCCTCGCCTGCTGTACCGCGGACGTCCTCGTCTGCCGCCGGCGTCTCGCCCTCCGAACTTCTTCCCCGCTCACTTCAACCAGCCGCACGCCGGCGCCAAAGTTTTTCCCAGCCGAGATCGGCGAAGCAGGGGCCCTTGGTCGCTTCCGAGAACTTGATGCCGTTGTGACTGGAGTTCCACTCCATCACGCGGACCCTCGAGTGCTCGTCGACGATCATGTCCCATCCGACGCAGCGCACCGCGGGGCAGGCGCTGTGGAGCTGTTTTGCGGCGGAGACGCATGCCGAGAATTCGGGGATTGTGGTGCCGGCAAATTCGACTCCGGTGTCAGGGTGGCGGTCGACCGTGAGCCAGTTGGCGAGGTAGCCGCTGGGATCGAGGCGGCCGCTCTCGAGATCGATGCATACCTTCACCTGCGAGTCCGACTTGACGTGCGTTTCGCCACTTCGCCCAAGTCGCAGGTAGGCGTCCCGCAGGCTGACCGTTCCGTCGTCTTCGACGACGGTCGTGAATCTCAAAGTTGCCGCCGAGGAGGGCATCAACCGGGCGAATATCGGATGCTGGACGATAGGCTGCTGGAACACTCCACTCCCCAGTCTGCGCACCAGCGAAACGTCGAACGACGACTTGTGCAGGAAGACGACGTTCGAGCCCCGCCCGGAGCGATCGCGCTTGAACACGACCGTATCGGAATCGCTGAACAGGAGCCCTGGTACGGCAGACGGCTGAATTACCTCATGATCGGGGGAGAGGAACAGGCCGTTGACATGGCTCGCGAGGTCGGGAAACAGATCGCTTCCAAGCAGCCGGCGAGAGAGAGACTTCATACTGGACAGCACGCGGTAGTCGGCCTGGATTACAGGGATGACCACCTTGCCGTAGTAGTTGTCAGGGATCCATCCCTCCCGAAAGCGCCCCTGCACCGCGCTGTAGACGTACAACCAGGGGGCGTAGCCTCCCCATCCGAGAACGTCTGCAGCATATTGATCCGAGGCTTTGATGTGCTCCGGATTCGTGCGGCCATGGACCGATTCGATGCTCCGCAGAATCGTCATCGCCTCGTCCCTGAAGGCGCGGTGGTAACGAAAATCCGACACGCGATTGATCGCGGCACGCGCGAGGGAAAACAGAGGCTGCATCATCGCTACGACTCCTGACTGCGCCGTGAAGCTCCAATCTCAGAACAGCGCCATCTGTCCCGGAGGGGCGCTGCGTGTACGGCGCCTGGCGACGTCGAACACCCCGGTCGGCTCGAACTGGCGGGCGATGGCGAACTCGACGCTGGCTCCGGTCCGGTTGAGGAGGCGTGTACACATGTCGCGGACGATCGACTCGTTGTTGTTCTTCTGCGAGAGATGAATCATGCAGAGCGTCTTGAGTTCGGCGCCGAGGAGACGCTGGACGGCGGAGACGGAGTCGTCGTTCGAGAGGTGCCCGTAGCGCGACATGATCCGGCGTTTGAGCGACCAGGGGTAGCTGCCGAGGCGCAGCATGTCGAGGTCGTGGTTGGCCTCAAAGAGGAGTCCGTCGCAACCATCGAGGTGTCGAAGTACCTCGGGATTCACATATCCGAGATCGGTGGCGATCCCGAACCGCGTCCCGTCCCGCGCCTCGACCACGAAGCAGGCGGGGTCGGCTGCGTCGTGAATGGTCCGGCAGGCGTGGATTTGAAGCTCGCCGATCGTGAAGCTGGTGTCGTTCTCGAACACGACAGTCTTCGTCTCGCCCGGGTCGATCGAGGAGTTGTCGAGCGTGCCCCGCGTCAGGTAGATCGGCACACCGTACTTGCGTGCGATCTTCTCGGCTCCGCGAATGTGATCCGAGTGCTCGTGCGTCAGCACGATCGCCGAAATCGTCGCGAGATCATAGCCCGTCATCTCGAGGCGCTTCTTCGTATCGCGCGGGCCGATTCCCGCATCGACGAGAATCGCAGTCCCGTCGCTCTCGAACCAGTAGGCGTTGCCAGCACTACCGGAGCTGAGCGGGGCGACGATCATGCCGTCGATGGTAGCAGAGGAGGGGGCGGGCGGGATTGCTCCGCGTCGTGCGCTGCCACTCGCAGCTTGCTCGCGCGTGGCTTTGGCGCAGCCCCTCACCCGGCCTTCGGCCACCCTCTCCCCGCTAAGATCGCGGGGAGAGGGGCGATAAGGTTAGTTCCTCGGAGTTCCTCGGAGTTCCTCGGAGTTCCTCGGTTCCTCGGAGTTCCTCGGTTCCTCGGCACCCTTTCTGCTCGCGCCCGGCAGCTGACGCAGCTCCTCACCCGCCCTTCGGTTGCCGGTCTCGACACTCCCATCTTTCAATTTTCAATTTTCAATTTTCAATTTGCATACAATCCCCCCGATGGGTGAACGATTTGTAGTTGAAGGCGGACACCGGCTCGAGGGCACTATCCGGCCGGGCGGTAACAAGAATGCGGCATTGCCGATCCTGGCGGCCTGTCTTCTGACGGACGAGCCGGTCGTATTGCGGAACCTTCCCGACATCCAGGATGTCCGCGTCATGCTGGAGATCCTCGAACAGCTCGGCGCGCGTGTGGAACGGCTCGAGGCGAACGTAGTGAGAATCGAGGCGGCAGGAGACCTCTCTCCGGAGCCCGACTCGGAGCTCTCGAAAAAAATCCGTGCTTCGATCCTGCTCGCAGGACCGCTCCTCGCTCGCTGCGGCCAGGTCGCGGTGGCAAAGCCTGGCGGAGACGCGATCGGCCGGAGACGTGTCGACACGCATCTGCTGGCGCTGGAGGCACTCGGTGCACAGATCGAGGTCTCGGCGACCGAGTACCGGATGGCGGCGCGCGTGCTCAAGGGGAAGAGGATGTTCCTCGACGAGGCGTCGGTGACCGCAACTGAGAACGCGATCATGGCGGCCGTCCTCGCCGAAGGAGACACGCTGATCTACAACGCGGCGGCGGAACCGCACGTCCAGGATCTGTGTCACTTCCTGAACGGTCTAGGAGCGCGGATTTCAGGGATCGCGACGAACCAGCTCGAGATTCACGGCGTCGACGCGCTTCATGGGGGCGAGTACCGAATTGCCAGCGATCACATCGAAGTTGGCTCCTACATCGGGCTCGCAGCGGTCACCCGGAGCGAGTTGCTGATCGAGGATGCCGTACCGGAGCACATGTACGCCATCCGACACATGCTGGAGAAACTCGGCGTCGAGATTGTGATCGAAGGGAAGAACATCCGCGTGCCGCGGGATCAGGAGCTGCGCGTCCGTTACGACATCGGAGCGGCGGTGCCGAAGATCGATGACGGTCCCTGGCCTCTGTTTCCCGCTGACCTGCTGTCGATCATGATCATCATCGCGACCCAGGCCGAGGGGACGGTGATGATTTTCGAGAAGATGTTCGAGTCCCGGCTCTTTTTCACGGACAAACTGATCGGAATGGGAGCGCGCATCATTCTCTGCGACCCGCACCGGGCGATCATCGTCGGAGGAGCCCGCCTGTACGGCGGCGAGATCTCGAGCCCCGACATCCGTGCGGGAATGGCCCTGCTTCTTGCGGCACTCTGCGCCAAAGGCGAGAGCGTGATTCACAACGTTCACCAGATCGATCGCGGCTATGAGCGGATCGAGGAACGGTTGAACGCACTCGGCGCGAAGATCCGGCGCGAACGAGACATATGAAACTGACTGGCGGGCGCTCGCTCGATCTGACGCGGGGGCCGCTGGTGATGGGGATCGTCAATGTGACGCCCGACTCGTTCTCGGACGGCGGGCTTCACTTCGATCGGGGTAGAGCGATCGATGCCGCGCTGCGAATGGTGGAAGAGGGTGCTGCCGTCGTCGACGTGGGCGGGGAGTCGACGCGGCCCGGCGCCGATCCGGTCTCCATCGACGCGGAGCTCGAGCGGGTCGTCCCTGTCATCGAAGGGATTCGCGCGCAAAGCGCCGTGGCGATCTCGGTCGACACACGAAACGCAGCCGTTGCCGCGGCGGCGCTGCGGACGGGTGCGGACATCGTCAACGATGTCAGTGCCATGCGCCACGATCCTTCGATGCGTGAGCTCATCGCCCGAAGCGGTGCGCCCGTCATCCTGATGCACATGCAGGGCGAGCCGAAGACCATGCAGAAGGATCCGCGTTATGGCGACGTCGTCGCTGATGTCGGCCGGGAGCTTGCCCGCTGGCGTGATGAGGCGGTCGCCGCCGGAGCGCACCTCTCGCAGGTGCTCGTCGATCCCGGAATTGGTTTCGGGAAAACCTTCGATCACAACCTCGAGTTGCTTGCCCGATGCAGCGAGCTGACGAGCATTGCACCTCTTGTGATCGGCGCATCGAGGAAGGCGTTCATCGGCCATCACACGGGCCAGGCCGCGGGGGCGGGGAGGATGGCGGGGTCGCTCGCCGCCGCCGCCGCGGCGCACCGCGGCGGCGCTGCGATGGTGCGTGTACACGACGTGCGTGAGACCGTCGACTTTCTGAGCGTACAGTCTGCGATCGAGGCGAAACGACGATGAGGTCTGGTTCTGGAAAAGGCTGGGGTGCCCCGTCGTCCGCGAACATGGTCGGAGCGAGGCCGTGAACATCTTCGACCGGCTGTTTCAGCTTCAGTTCACCTGGCGGGATGCCGCCGACATCATCATCGTCGCGATCGTGATCTATTACATCCTCGCCCTGATTCGCGGGACGCGGGCGATGCAGATCTCGATCGGTCTTGTGGTGCTCGTCTCGACGTACTTCATCGCGAGGGCATTCGATCTTCCTGCGCTGGAGGCTGTGTCGGGGCAGATTCTCTTCTACCTGCCGTTTGCGATCATCGTCCTGTTCCAGCAGGAGATCCGGCGCGGGCTCGCCAGTATCGCCGGGAACCCGCTTGCGCTGATGCTGCGGCCGCGGCCGGGGCAGATCTCTCATGAGGCGATCCTCAATGCGTGCGATGTGCTCTCAGTGAAGGGTCTTGGCGCGCTGATCGTGGTCGAGGGGCGGCAGACGCTTCCGAGCGTGATCGAGAGCGCGAAGGCGATCGATGCTCTCGTCAGCACGGACCTGCTCGTCTCGATCTTCACACCTGGAGGACCATTGCACGACGGAGCGGTCATCATCCGCGGGAATCGCATCGTCGCCGCAAACGCGTTTCTTCCGCTGACCGCCGCGCCCGATCCGAGCCTCACCCGCGGCACGCGTCATCGCGCCGCGATCGGTCTGAGCGAGGAGAGCGACGCGATCGTGATCGTCATCTCCGAAGAGGACGGTTCGATGGCGCTGGCGAGTGAGGGCGAACTGCGTGAGAAGCTGGATCGGATGACTCTCGAAGAGATCCTGACGACACGGTCTGGAGCGGGGCGATGAGAAATCTCGCGCTCAAAATCATCGCGCTGCTGCTCGCATGCATCTTGTGGTTCTTCGTCTCCGCGCCGCGCCGCGAACGCGTCCGGGAGAGAATCGTGACCGCTCCTCTTTCACTGGTAGCGATGCAGCCGGAGCTCGTCATCACCACCGACATCCCCGGTAGCGTCGCTGTCCGCGTCCGCGGGCGCAGTACCGATCTCCGGCAGCTCACGCCGCAGAGTCTCGATGTCCCGGTCGATCTCGGATGGGTTCAGGCGCCGGGCGAGGTCGAGTTCACGTTGAGGCCCGAGGCGATCAACGTTCCTCCCGACGTCGAGATCGTCTCGATCGTGCCGAACAAGTTCCGCTTCAAGATCGAGCAGCTGCGTCAGCGGGCCGTCGAGATTCGGCCGTTTCTCGTCGGCGAGGTGCCTGCTGGCTACCTGGTGGGAGAGGCGACCACTAATCCTGCGCTCGCGCTCGTTTCGGGACCGTCGTCGCAGATCCTCGAACTGAGTGAGGCTGCCACGGAACGCATTATCATGACCGGGCGCACCGCGACGTTCGTACAGAATGCGCGGGTCGTGACCGACTCACCGCTGGTGCGCGTCATCTCGCCTGCCACGACACAGGTGACCGTTCCGGTGCTGGCTGAAGTCGGTCCCGCTCCTCCGGCGGAGGAAGAGGAGGACGAGACGCCTCCACCGACAAATACCAGACGAAAGAAGAAGCCATGAGAATCCTGTTCGGAACAGACGGGATCCGCGGGACAGCGCGTCAGTACCCGCTCGATCCACCAACGATGTTCGCCCTCGGAGAAGCGCTTGCGCACAGGCTGCAGAAGGGGGCCGACGGCGTTTTGCCGAAGATCCTGCTCGGCATGGATACCAGGGAGTCGGGGCCTGAGATCGCCAGCGCGCTCGCCGCAGGAGTTGCTGCTGGCGGGGGCGAGGCGATCCTGATCGGAGTCATTCCGACTCCTGGTGTGGCCTACCTCTGCCGCACGACCGACTCCCAGGCCGGAATCTCGATCTCCGCATCGCACAACCCATTCGAAGACAACGGTGTGAAGATCTTCGGCCATGACGGGATGAAGGTTGCCGACTCGATCGAGGAAGAGATCGAGGATGAGCTGCGCGCAATCCGCAGCGACGAGGCGACGATTCCGGAAGGCGTCCTGCCTGCTCACGAGGAGCTGATCGACGCTTACGAAAAGTTTCTGCTCGCAGGAGTGCCTTCGGCCGCGCTGGCAGGGAAGAAGGTCGTGCTCGATGCAGGCCATGGAGCCGCGTACCGCATCGCTGCCGATGTGTTCATAGGCGCTGGTGCGGAGGTCGTGCTGATACATGACGCGCCGGACGGTCGAAACATCAATAAAGATGCGGGAGCTCTGCATCCGGAGACGCTCGCGCGGACGGTGGTCGAACAGAAGGCAGACTACGGAGTCGCATTCGATGGTGACGCCGACCGGGCGATCTTTGCCGATGACGCGGGGAAGATCCGCGACGGAGACGAGATCATCTACCTCTGGGCGAAGCATCTTCGCGAGATCGGCACGCTGCGCAACGCATGTGTCGTCACGACGGTCATGTCGAACTTCGGGTTCGAACGGCAGTTGCAGGATGACGGGATCGAGCTTTTCCGGGCGCAGGTCGGCGATAAGTACGTGCTGGAAATGATGCTCGAGCGCGACGCGCTCCTCGGTGGCGAGCAATCGGGTCACATCATCGATCGCAGCGTGCACACGACCGGCGATGGGATCCATACAGCGCTGGTCTTCGGCCACATTCTCGCTGAACAGAACACACCCTTCTCGAACTTGAAAACGTTCGAACCGATGCCGCAACTCCTGCTGAATGAAAGGGTCTCGTCGAAACCGCCGATCGAGTCGCTTCCCCGTTATCAAGAGGCCGCGGCACGCGCGACGGAGGAGTTGGGCGACCGCGGCCGGATTCTGGTCCGCTACTCCGGGACCGAGAATCTCGTACGCGTCATGGTCGAGGGGGAAGACGAAGCTCAGATCCATCGAATCGCCGCGACCCTGCGTGACGTGCTGAAGGAAGAGATCGGGTAGAAGAATGACGCTGCCCGGATCATTCGCCGCCAGATGGACTCTCGAAGGGCGAACGGCCGTGGTGACCGGAGCGACGAAGGGCATTGGACTGGCGATCGCCGAAGAGTTGATCGCATTCGGTGCGTCAGTCATCGGCCTTGCTCGCGATCGAGACGGCGTCGAACGATGGGAGCGTGCGCATCCAGGATGTCGCGGAGTCGTTGGGGACGTTTCGAGCGCTTCCGATCGTGAGGCACTCTTCAGCGAGATCGACGCCCTCGATATCCTGGTGAACAACGCCGGGACGAATATCCGAAAGAAGGCGATCGACTACTCAGCCGACGAAATCCGCCTGATCCGGGAACTGAACATGGATTCGGTCTTCGAGATGTGCAGGCTCTCGCACCCGCTGCTCTGCCGTTCCGACGGAGCGGCGATCGTCAATATCGTCTCCGTCGCCTCGTTCAGGCATCTCGGAACCGGGCTGCCGTATGCGATGACGAAATCGGCGGTCGCGCATATGACTCGCGGTCTGGCTGCCGAATGGGCAACCGATGGGATCCGGGTGAACGCGATCGCGCCCTGGTATATCCGCACGCCGCTGGCCGAGCCTGTCCTCAACGACCCGGCGCGGCTCGAGAGAGTACTCGCAAGAACACCGATGGGCAGGGTTGGGGAGCCGCATGAGGTCGCTTCACTGGCTGCATTTCTCTGCATGCCGGCGGCTTCCTACGTCACCGGGCAGTGTCTGGCCGTAGACGGTGGTTTCAGCGTGGCCGGAGTTTTCCCCTGACCGAGAAGCGGCCGCGGGGACGGTTTTGGGCCTGCGTTCGTACGATATCCGTTGGCGAACCGGCCGGGCGCTGCTATATTGCGCCATCCAATTTTCAGCCACCGGTCCGGAGATGATCATTCATGGGTAAGGCGCAGGGGAAAAAGGCGGCTCCCGCCGGGCGCAAGAGCGCAGTGAAGCAGGTTGTTTCTCGCGCCAAAAAAGCGGCAGGCGCAGCGAAGAAGAAGGTGGCGGCGAAGAAGCCGGCCCGCACCAGCGTATCCGCCAGGGTGCAGAAGAAGAAGGCCGTAGCGCCTAAGCCGAAACCGGCCAAGTCCAAACCCGCCGCTAAGAAAACGCCACAGCCTTCGAGCAAGGTGAAAGCGAAGAAATCTGCGGCGAAGAAAACAAATACGATCGCCAAAGCGAAGAAAGTCCTCGTTAAGGCGAAAGCAACTGCCAAGAAGGCTGTCAGCAAGGCTGTGCGGGTGGTCAAGGCCGCGGCAAAGCCTGCGAAACCTCAGAAGCCTGCGAAGCAGGTTCGACCCGCCGCGGCTCGGCCGAAGGCTGCCCCCCCTGTAAAGGCAAACCGTCCGGAGCGCGCAACGGCAAAGGCGAAAGCTCCGGCCGTCCAGCCGGCGCGCTCTCCGGAACCGGCCGCAGTGGCGCAGGTGGCGGAGCCCGAGAAGAAACGAGGACGGCGGTCCCGCACGCGCATCGTGTCGGATGGCGCGCCTGCGGCGGCATGGCTGACGAGCGAGAAGCCGCGGCCAGCTTCGTTCATCCCGGCCCCGCCGCGTGCCGAGGCCCCCGCTGCGATCGCCGCTCCCCCGGCTTCATCGGATCGGCTGATCAGACCCGAGGACGTCGAGCAGTCTGACGTGAGGACCGTTCCGGTCCGCGTCGACATCGAGCAGGGTGCGGGACGGTTCTACGTGATTCCGAATCCCAATGACGTCACCGTCCGGACGGGCGAGGGGGTCGAATGGGATTTTCGCTACTTCGGTGGGGCAGACGTAACGGTTGAAGAGATCGTTGTCGAGTTCGAGAAGCCGTCGCCCTTCCAGCACGCGGTGTTCAGGACCCGGAAGCCCGGAGGGGCGAGGCCTCACCGCCAGTTGTCGGACCGTGTGGTGTCAACAGCGGCCGGCGCGCATGTGGAGTACACGCTGCGGGCGTTGAATGCCTTCAAGACCGAGGTGGCCAAAGCAAAGGCCTGGCTGACCGTCATTCCGTAGTCGGTCGATGACGTGGTCCGCCGGAGCGACGACGCTCCGCTGCGGATCCACGTTTTCCCCGAGTTGTTGCTAGTCGGGAATGGCGATGTCGGCCCACGGGAGGCGACGGACGGCAAGGACGCGTTCGTCGATCTGTTCCTGGGTGGCCGTGTTGCCGAGCACTCGCTGGACGTACGCGATCTCGACCGAAACGAGTTTGGCGGACATCAGCCTGGCAGCCGCCTTGCGGACGTTCAGTTCCGAGACCGATATTTTCGCCGGCTTCCTGGTGACAGTCTTTTCTGCAGTCGCTTTCTTCATCCAGTCTCCTTCGGTTGGTGAACGGCCACGAGCACTGGCAGCAGCAGCCATGGTCCGTTCAGAGTCGAAATTTTCGTGACGGTGCTCACGCCACAGACGATTGTGAGTGTCGGAAAACTAAGAGGGTAGGTTCAGAGACGACTGACTTAGTTCAGTCGATCTGAAGTGCCGGGAGGTTTCCCAACCATCCGCAAGGATACATGGTGCGGAGGAGGAAGTCACCCTCAGCAGTTTCGTGACCTCATCGGACCAGCGCGTGCTGCTCCTGCAACGCTGCAAATGAGCTGGCGCCTTCCTTCAGCGAACGGATCCCCTCGACGCAGGCCGTGGCCGCTGTGAGCGTCGTGATGCAGGGGATATTCATCTGCAGGGCGACGCGCCGGATGTAGGTGTCGTCGACGAACGCCGACTTTCCGAATGGCGTGTTGATGGCGAGCGCGACGTCGCCATTGATCATCCGGTCGACGATGTTGGGTCTGTTTTCGTGGACCTTCCAGACGAGATCGGCTTCGATGCCGTGCTTGATGAGGAACTCGCGTGTCCCTCCGGTTGCGATGAGGCGGAAGCCGAGCGTTGAAAGTTCCCGGGCAAGATGGAGCACATGAGGTCGCTTGTCGTTGTCGTTGATCGAGAGAAACGCGGTTCCTTCGAGTGGAAGTCGCGTTCCGGCGCCAAGCAGCGCTTTCGCAAACGCCTCGCCGAACGAGGCAGAGCTTCCCATGACTTCGCCCGTCGATTTCATCTCAGGGCCGAGCAGGGTGTCTTCCCTCGGGAAGCGGTTGAAGGGAAAGACGGGCGCCTTGACGAAATAGCCGTTGACTCGCGGCTCAGTCGTCAGACCGAGGGATTGGAGCGAGTGTCCCGCCATCACCTTCGCGGCGATCTTCGCGAACGAGACGCCGGTCGCTTTCGAGACATACGGCACGGTCCGGGACGCACGCGGATTCACTTCGAGCACGTAAAGGTCGCCGTGCTGAATTGCGTATTGAACGTTCATCAGCCCGATGACGTTCAGCGCCTTCGCCAACTCCACCGTCCGGCGACGGATCCGATCCTGATCGCGGCGGCCGATGATGTACGGTGGAATGACTGTGGTCGAGTCTCCCGAATGGATCCCGGCAAGCTCGATGTGCTCCATCACGCCGGCGACGATGACTTCGTCTCCGTCGGAGACCGCGTCGACATCGATTTCGATTGCGTCCTCGAGGAAGTGATCGATCAGAATCGGATGTCCGGGCGCGGCTTCGACCGCCTGCGCCATGTAACGTTCGAGCGTCTGTTCGTCATAGACGATCGCCATCGCTCTGCCGCCGAGAACGTAGGACGGCCGCACGACGACGGGATAGCCAATTCGTGCCGCGATCTGCAGTGCCTCTGCCTGGTTCAGCGCCGTTCCGTGTGCCGGCACGAGGATGTCGTGCTGACTCGCCAGCTCTCCGAAACGCTCACGATCTTCAGCAACGTCTATCGAGTCGACCGAGGTGCCCCACATCGGCGCCCCCGCCTCGGCCAGCTGTTTCGCCAGCTTCAAAGGCGTCTGCCCGCCGAACTGAACGATCACCCCCTCGGGCTTCTCGAGCTCGATGATCTCGAGCACGTCCTCGAGCGTCAGCGGCTCGAAGTAGAGCCGGTCCGACGTGTCGTAGTCGGTCGAAACCGTCTCGGGGTTGCAGTTCACCATGATCGTCTCGAAGCCGATCTCACGCAGGGCGAACGAGGCGTGAACGCAACAGGTGTCGAACTCGATACCCTGGCCGATCCGGTTGGGACCCGACCCGAGGATCATCACCTTGCGTCGCGATGTCGGCGCTGATTCGCACTCCGTCTCGTAGGTCGAGTAAAGGTACGGAGTCATCGCCTCGAATTCGGCCGCGCAGGTGTCGACGCGCTTGTAGACCGGACGGATGCCCAGCTCATGGCGCTGCTGCCGAACGGCCGATTCGTCTCTGTCTGTGAGCTTCGCGATCTGACGGTCGGAGAATCCGTGGCGTTTCCAGCGAAGCATCGACGCTGCGTCGATCTGACCGGTCACGATCTCTCGTTCCATCGTGATGATCTTGCGCATCTCCCGGAGGAACCACCGGTCGATGTAGGAGAAGTTGTGAATCTCGTCGACACTCATGCCGTGACGCAGGGCGTCGCCGACCGCGAATATCCGTTCGGGCGTCGGGGTACGAAGCAGTTCCGGTATTGCTTCGCGCGGATGGCTCCGGCCCTCTAGACCGGAGACCCCGATTTCGAGCGAGCGAAGGCCCTTCTGGAGTGCCTCGGTGAAGGTACGTCCGATCGCCATCGCCTCGCCGACCGATTGCATCGAGAAGGCGAGCAGCTGCGGGGTGTTCGGGAACTTCTCGAACGAGAAACGCGGGATCTTCACGACGACGTAGTCGATCGAAGGCTCGAACGAAGCCGGCGTCATCTTCGTGATGTCGTTCGGGATCTCGTCGAGTGTGTAGCCGGCCGCGAGGAGGGCGGCGAACTTGGCGATCGGAAACCCGGTCGCCTTCGATGCGAGCGCCGAAGAGCGCGAGACGCGCGGATTCATCTCGATGCAGATACGTCGACCGGTCTGCGGGTTCACGGCGAACTGGATGTTCGACCCGCCGGTCTCGACGCCGATTGCGCGAATGATCCGCTTGGCTTCGTCGCGCATCGCCTGGTATTCATCATTGGTCAGCGTCTGCTGCGGTGCGACGGTGATGGAGTCGCCGGTGTGCACGCCCATCGGATCGAAGTTCTCGATCGAGCAGACGATGATCACGTTGTCGGCGCGATCCCGCATGACCTCGAGCTCGAACTCTTTCCAGCCGATCACCGATTCTTCGACGAGCACCCTGTGGACCGGCGAGAGATCGAGTCCGCGCGAGACGATGTCGCGCAGCTCTTCGACGTTGTAGGCGATTCCTCCTCCAGACCCGCCGAGGGTGAAGGAGGGGCGTACCACCAGCGGGTATCCGATCGTGGCGGCGAACTGCTCCGCGTCGTCCGTCGTCGCTGCATACGTGGATTGCGGAACGTCGACGCCGATACTCGTCATCCGCTCTTTGAAGAGCTGCCGGTCCTCGGCGGTCTTGATCGCCTCGTAGTTCGCGCCGATCAGTTCCACACCGTACCGCTCCAGCGCCCCGTTCTCGTAGAGCGCCATGGCGAGGTTGATGCCTGTCTGGCCACCGACTGTCGGAAGAATCGCATCCGGCCTTTCGCGCTCGATGATCCGCTCGAGTGTGTCCGGAGTGAGAGGCTCGATGTAGGTCCTGTCCGCGAACTCGGGATCAGTCATGATCGTCGCCGGATTCGAATTCACGAGAATGATCCGGTAGCCCTCGTCCCGCAGCGCCTTGCACGCCTGCGTGCCGGAGTAGTCGAACTCGCAGCCCTGGCCGATGACGATCGGTCCCGAGCCGAGGATGAGGATGGTTCGCAGATCTTCTCGGCGCGGCATGTGTGGTGTCTGGAGCGCCCGCAGGGCGCAAACAAACGGAGTATAACGACACCCGCTCGCGGCGGCACGCGATCGAATCATGTCCCCGTTGATCACTTCCAGGATTCACCTTCCAGCCTGTGCCCGCGCCTCTGGTCATCCTCGTCGTCG